>JBDLTW010000135.1:0-4955 GCA_039805605.1 Pseudomonadota bacterium | reverse complement strand
TCGGTGAAAAATAAAAAATATAATCCTTTGGGGTGTTTATTAATCTGAGGCATTAGCAATTCCATCAAAAAATTAAAAAATATTTAAATCTTAACTTTGATAAGGTTTAATTTGACTGAGTGTAGCTTGATAATTCATTAGCATATCTTGAATAGTTGGATCATTATTGATACTATGCTCAGCTTGTTGTTGTAATTGTGCTTGTTGTTGATTTTGCTTAGCTTTGAGGCTATCAGGGTGTACTTCTTGAGTCGGAATAAAATTAAATTCGGGTGTAATTTCTTGCTCATAATGCTCAAATAGTAAACTCTCAATTTTATCAATTAAGTTTGGTGTTACCCATTGTTGAAATGATTCAGGTAGAGCTAAATGTAATTCGGCATGATCATTAGCCGTTTTAGCTCGGATATAACTTTCTTGCCAAGTATGTTTTAATACAGCACCTAAGCTAGGTTCTAGACTATCTAAATCAAATAAACTAACAAATTCTAACCATGAATTAAATCCTTGCGAAGTATTAGCTAATTGTGATGGAGCTTCTAGTTTTTCATTAGAATTGGATTCAATTAATGGTGTTGTGCTATTATCGATCTCTGGTTCTGCAATCCATGGTGGTAGATCATCATTATCTGGTTCTTGAGAGGTAGTTTCAGGTACGTTTACACTGGGCTGTTGCGTATTTAATATTGTTTCAGTTTCAATTGTGCTTGTTGTAACTGGCTGTTCGGTAGTAGTTGTAATTTCAGTTTCACTTTTATTTAGTGGTAAATTACAATTACTATTATATATTACTTTTTGTTTTTCAGGATTAGTTCCAATTCTAAAACAGATCATGCGTAATAAAGTCATAACAAAAATAGGGTATTGGCTGGTAGTTTTGCGAATTTGTTCTAAGCCTAAATTACTAATTTCAAAATATAATTGGCACTCTTGTAATGGAATTTGTTGTGCTAAATTAAGTAATTGTGAGTTAGTATTAGCTGGTGCTGGAGACATTTGTAGTAAAGCAATTTGAAATAGTTGATCATTGATTTGTTCTAATAAATTCTCAAAATTATGTCCTTGTTGATTTAATAATTGACATAAATTTACTAATTCAGCACTATTTGATTGGATAATGGTGGTAATTAAATTAAGGATATATTGATTATCACTTATACCTAGCATTTGTTGAACTTTGTCTAAACTAATGATTTGATGAGTAGCAAAAGCAATAGCTTGATCGGTTAAGGATAAAGCATCACGCATACTACCATTTGCCGCTTTGGCAATTAAATCTAAGGCATCAGTTTCGAAACCAAGTTGCTCATAAGTAAGAATTTTTTGCACATGATTAGCAATTTCACCACTGGCTAAATTACGTAATTTAAGCTGTAAACAGCGGGATAAAATAGTTATTGGTAATTTTTGTGGATCTGTGGTAGCTAGAATAAAAACAATATGTGCAGGAGGTTCTTCTAAAGTTTTAAGCATAGCATTAAATGCTGACTTAGATAACATGTGTACTTCATCAATGATATATATTTTATATTTGCCACTAGTTGGTGCATATTGGGCATTTTCAATTACTTCACGAATATTATCTACACCAGTATTTGATGCCGCATCAATTTCAATTACGTCAACCATCCGCCCACGATCAATTTGTTGGCAATTACTACATTCACCACATGGTTCACAACCATTAGGACTAAGGCAATTCAAAGCCTTTGCAATAATTCGTGCAATTGTTGTTTTTCCAACACCTCTTGTACCAGTTAATAAATAGGCATGATGTAGACGTTGACTAGTGATAATATTTTGAAGAATAGTTACGCTACTTTGTTGTCCAACTAAGTCAGAAAATAATTTAGGGCGCCACTTACGTGCTAAAACAGTATGAGTCATTATGATAATATTTCTTAGCTAAAAATTATATCTTCTAGTAAAAATTTGTTAGAAAATATATTGTTAATAAATTACACGCTTGATTATACCATAAATTAGAACTATTTTAAAATAAGCAAATAAATTGGTCAGGGCTGTCCCATGATAATTATTGCTCTAATATAGTACGTAAAGTATAATTACCCCAACCAGCTTTTTTACGTAATCCTTTTAAATTAGTGCCTTTAAACTTATTTTTTGAGATTTGCAATAAATTTAATGCAGTATTGTCTAACCATAGCAATATTTTCTGCAGCATTACCACTGCATATCCAAAATAAGGCGTGGCACTAGTCAATATTATGTGTCCATGTATTTTCTAAAATAATTATAATTGGCTTAAAATCTAATTCAGGAATGGCTAAGCTTTCTAAAATACGTCGACGCCCTAAGGTAGTTAATAAAAAAGATGCGGAATGAAAATCTAGGTCTAATTTGCGGCAGATTTGGCTAATAATACGAGATATTGTACCACGGGTAATCCCTAAAATATTAGCAATAGCATCTTGAGTATAATTAATCGCTAATAAAAATAATACCTGTCGTTGTTTTTCAGTAAATGAATGAAGTTCTAATAAATTTTTATTATCAGTGGTATGATCTTGACCGAATAGCTCAGCTCCCCAAAATAAGCGTGTATAGTCATATGATCGGCTATTGAAGCCACAAATTTCACCATTAGGATGAAAAATTGGATCAATTCTGATGTGAAGTGCGCCTAATAAATTTTTATATTTTTCAAACACAATAAAAATAACACTATTACGTTGTTGTAATACTAAATCTAGAACATGTTCAAATTCTTTAGTTGCGTTATAAAATCGTGCATAAGTTTTTAGTTCGCTAGATTTAAGACCAAAAACATGTTCACTTAAGTTATCGAAATCATTTGAACGATAAAAAACTTTTAAGGTTGCTTTAGAAGCATAACAAATCTGTTTTTGAAGATTAAAGACACTTAAAAATATATTACTTTTATCATAAGTAGAGAAATGTAATTTAATTAGCAGATCTAAATATTCATCATTAGATAGGCTATTAACTTTATTAATTAAATCATTATTTTTCATTTTTTTCACCTAAAAATTTGCATTAAGTAACTGTTTTAGTTTAAAGTATTTACTTGGGAGGTGTTGAAGGTTTAGTTGCTTAGCTTCAACAGCTATGAAATCTCAAGGTTTTAAGCCAGTAAGGTAAATTTTATTTATTAATTATATTTTTAATTTAAAAAAAATTAGAGTATTAAATCAGCAAATTTGCTGATAATAAATATTTAATTTTTTATTTATAATTATGTAATTAAGTTACTTAATTATAATGTTTTAAATTAAGGTTATAATGATGAAAGCACATCTTATTAATTTATCTGCAACTTGATTGTTTGCATTGCTGTCTATCTTGTGTAAAATATTTATGGGTATATCATCACAATTGCTGATATATTATATTTTTCAAATTGCTTATAATAACGCCATAAATAAAACTGTTAAATAAAATTTTGCCTTAAATAGCTTTTATAAACTCAATAAATCAATAAATAAGGAAGTAATCATGAAGACCATAAAATTAAATGTAATTTTTTCATTCTTAACAACGCTAATTGTTGCCTACCCATCAGGTGGTTTAACTCTAGATAATCAAAATGTAAATAACTCACTAACTAAAGCCGATAAAGCTAATCTTAATCCTTTAGTCAAAATTAAAGAACAAGCAATTAGCCCTGTTTATGTAAGTAATATAACTGATAAAGTACTTTATGTTCGTTTTCGGCTTAATGAAGATTCTATATCAATGTGCCATCATCAAAAAGATAGTAGTAAGCAATTATATCCTATTAATCCTAAGAAAGCTCTATTTGATTATAGCAATAATATACTGTCAGATTGTAACTATGATTTACAAGTTTTCCAAGATTATGATGGTAAATATTTAATGATACAACAAAATTATACCACAGATTATAATGGACATGGAGACTCAATTGAAAGTTATGATAAACATGAGAAAGTGTGTAACAAATTTTTTGATTGTACTAAAGAACTAATACATTCTTATAAGGGAGTAGATAAATTGCATTTGATAATTACTACGAGTAATAAAGTATCTAGTCCAGATGGAAATTATAAATACATATTGCCACAAAATTATCAATTTCTAGATACAATGGTTCAAGGAGGAATACTTAGAGCTGGTTATTTAAATGTGCTAACAGGTGTTAAAGAGTATCCATCACTTAATTATTATGGGGTATGTAAAAACAAATGGTTAAGTAGTATTTCTACAAATACTAATTCAACTGTTTCACTTAGATCTTATATTAATTCACCACAACTAAGCTTAAATTGTGATACTTATACCAATGCAGTACAAGGATTTTTAGATCAAAATGCGTATGATTTAGGTCGTTATTGTAGCATTAATAATGTAACATTATTAGATGGAAAACAAAACTTTCAAACTGCAGGAGTACAAGATATTGAAGAATTACGTTTAATTTGTGGTTCATCTAAACCTCAAGAAAAATTAATTAATCTTCCAAGCTTAAAAAACAATCCAAGTTGTTATGATAATGTTCGCCATCAAACTTTGTTTGCATATAAATCTGAAAGTGGTGTTTATTGTAAACGAATTCCTGCACAGCCAAGTGGGAAATATATGGAAAAAAATAACTCTTTGGTGTATAGTTCTGCACAATGGAATGGTTATGATTTATCTGCAACATATGCAGTAGCTACAGATCCTTCGCATTTTGAACAAAGTACGACTTTGCATTATAGTCAATTATGTGAGTTTGGTTCAAAAGTAAGTTTAAAAGAAGGCAGTTATACTGATGAGAGTGGTTTTTCTCATCCACTTCTGGTGTTAGCTTGTGATAAGTATAAACCATCAATTCAAAGTATTATTAAGCGTTCTAATTCACAGTGGATGAAACAATCTACTGTAATTTATGATGTAGATTATATTGGAAATAATGACTTAAGTTATCCTACTCATGCTACTGACATTAATCAATTAAAACTATATTATAA
>JBDLTW010000134.1:0-5559 GCA_039805605.1 Pseudomonadota bacterium | reverse complement strand
CAATTTCTGGTGCATCATATTGACTACGTCCCGTAATTAATTTACGTTCTACGTGGTCAATAATTATTTCCATTGTTTGACCAATTTTAGCTTGTAATTTAGCTAAACTAATAGCTTGTTGATGTTGCATAAAGCGGTGATAACGTTGCTCTTTGAGTTCTTCACTTATTGAATTATCTAATTGATTGGCAGGTGCTCCATCTACTGCTGAGTATTTAAAGCAACCAACTTTATCTAATTGTGCTTCACTTAGGAAATCAAGGAGTAGCTGAAAATCTTCTTCAGTTTCACCAGGAAAACCAACGATAAAAGTACTTCTAATGGCTAAATTAGGACAAATTTGACGCCATTGTTTAATGCGCTCCAACAGACCATCAACATTTCCTGGTCGTTTCATTGCTTTTAATACTCGTGGACTAGCATGTTGAAATGGAATGTCTAAATAGGGTAAAATTTTACCTTCTGCCATTAGCGGAATTATTTCATCAATATGTGGATAAGGGTATAAATAATGTAATCTGACCCACACATTTAATTTAGCTAATTCTTGGCATAAATCAATAAACTTAGTTCTTACTGGTCGACCATTGTGAAAACCTAGACTATATTTCTTATCTACGCCATAAGCTCCCGTATCTTGTGAAACTACTAAAATTTCTTTTACTCCAGCATTAACTAGTTTTTGTGCTTGATTTAGAACATCACCAATCTGATATGAGTCTAGTTTACCCCGCATTGAAGGTATAATACAAAAAGAACAAGTATTATTGCAACCCTCAGAAATTTTTAGATATGCATAATGTTTAGGCGTTAACTTAATTCCTTGAGGTGGCACTAGATCAATAAATGGGTCATGTGGTTTAGGTACATATTGATGAATTAAATTTAAAATTTCTTGAGTTGCATGTGGACCTGTGACACCTAATACATTGGGATATTTAGTCTCAATGATACCTTCCTTAGCACCTAAGCATCCAGTAACTACAACTTTACCATTTTCTTTTAATGCTTCACCTATTGCATTCATTGATTCTTCAACTGCAGAATCAATAAAACCACAAGTATTAACGACAACTAAATCTGCATCATGATATGAATTAGTTATACTGTATCCTTCAGCTTTTAGTGCGGTTAAAATATTTTCTGCGTCGACTAATGCTTTAGGACAACCAAGGGAGATAAATCCTATTTTTGCCATAACAAATTATTTTCCTTTATTAAATGGAAATTTCAATAAATTCAAGAAACTTTCGGCTTGAGCTTGCATTTGCTCCTGTACTTGTTCTTGCATATGAATGAAATTAGTAGTACTATTGGCTAAGTAGTTAAAGATATTTTGTTGTACTGCAGGTCCGCGTTCATGCCAAAACTCTTGCCACATTTCAAAGTTAGTTCCAGTTAAATTTTCTCGATTAGTTTGCTTTAATTGAGTATAAAATTGGCGCTGTGTTTGTTTTAGCATCTCAATTCCCTGTTCTAAAAATGGACTTATTGCAGGTTGAAATGCTTTACCATAAAAGCGAATTATCTGAAACAAGAAGTCATCAGAAAAAGTTGGTACTTTATTGGTTTCCTCTTCTAAGATAATTTGCAATAATACACTACGAGTAACATCAGTATCTGTTTTTACATCAATGACTTTGACTAAATCACCACCTGTAATCATTTGTTTGATATCATCAATGACAATATAAGTACTGGTTGCGGTATCATAAAGCCGTCGATTTTGATATTTTTTAATAATTCTAAGTTCTGGTTTCTTTTTCATAAGGATATTTTAATTTTTCAAAAAATAAAAACTTGACAAATCATGGTGCAATGCACAATAATAACGCCTGTAAGGTTAATAAAATTAATTTAATTGCTTGTAAATAAATAAATTAACGATAAAACCTTAGTAATCTAATTTTTATGTCAAGGCATATTATAACATAAATTTGTTGCTTAAGCAGATACTTAATCATTTTACGGAGAATTACCATGATTAAAAAAGAACAATTTTCAATCGAAACCCAAAAACTAATTGACAATGCATTAGAATTAGTTACTGCATCAATTCAATCAGTGGAAAAATTAACTCATATTCAATTAGAAACTTCACGTCAAATTTTAGAAGAAACTTCAAAAGCAGTTAAAGATTTAACTTCAACAAATAATCCTAAAGATTTATTTGATCGCATTAACCATATTGCATCGCATACTGTTGAAAAAAATTTAGCTTCTGCTCGTGATGTTTATGATGTTGTAAGTGAAGTTCAAGCTAAAATTAGTAAAGTTACTGAAGAGAATGTACAACAATTGCAACAAAACGCTTTAGAGTCAGTTGATGGCTTAGCACAATATAACCCAGAGGGTTCTAAATTAGCAGCTGATGCATTAAAGAACTGGATTAATAGTGCTAACCAAGCTTTAGCTACTATGACTAAAGTAAGTGCACAATTTACTGAATTTACTAATAGCAATTTAAATGCGGCAACTACAGCAACAGTTGATGCAGTTAAAAAAACAGTAAAAAAATAAATAATTTGCCTAATGGATTAAGTACAGATGATTAAGTATCTGTACTTTTTTATTAAATTTTAAGAGTAAAATTGAGATCTCTCGTCTTGTATAATTCTCACTTTTAAAAATTTCAGGCATTGTTTATAGATGATAGGTAAGTAATCATTCCAGTTAGCCATTAATAGTTTTATTGCTGATTTATTCTCTTTACATATTGAGATATTCACTATTTATCTATTTTATTTAGATTATGAGTTGCAATTTCAACATGAAATATCTTTATTTAACAATGCCAAATTTCAATTACTTTGTCTCTTAAATCTTGTGAATAGGCTCTCATTCGTACTCCAAAAATTGATATTATTATCATACATTATAAATGTGCTTATATTTATTGGTTAGCTATACCGCTGGACTAGTGGGAATTAACGCCTAGGGAGTTTCCTCTATTGGGGGTGAATGTAGTAATACAATCAACTAGATATGGAACGTTGAACTAGGAATCATCGACCTTTAGGGCGGGTAAGATGTCAATTAATAATTAAGCCAAAAATAGATGGTGCACTTTTGATGTGAATTGACCTACACACTGCACTAAAGGGCTATAGGATATAAGGAGTTAAACTAGCGTAGCTTATTGCGAGTCAAGCTATTTAATAAACAAGCTTGAATTTTTTAAATCAACTATAGTATAATAAAACCCTTAAATGCATTAATTAAGCACCAGAAGAAATTAGCTAGATTACAAAAAAGATTAAGCAAAAAACTTAAGGGAAGTTAATAACGCAAAAGAAGCACGGCTTAAAGTTGCACGACTAGATAATAAAATATCAGATAGTCGCAAAGATTTTTTGCATAAATTGTCAACCAAACTAATCAATGAAAACTAAGTAATTAGTCTTGAGAATTTAAGCGTTGTAGGTATGCTGGGTAAGCGTAAAATATCTAAAGCAATATCCGATGCTGGTTGGAGTGAGTTTACATGCCAATTAGAGTATAAGCACAAGTTGTATGGTTGGTTTAACTGAATGTGGTGTTGAAAATCTCAAGTATTTAGGTTAGGAAACTCTATATCACGGCTAGTAGCGGTGAAGTCTTGGGGGGGATTATTAATCATTCCTGAGCTTGTAATACAAAGAACTATACTAACTTATAGTAGTGTAGAGAGCAAATTAATAATTAAAAGTGAATATTTTTATGAGTATTATCGTTAATAAAAAAGCGTTCCATGACTATTTTATTGAAGAACGTTTTGAAGCAGGAATTGTTTTAGATGGATGGGAAGTTAAAGCCATTCGTTCAGGGCGTGGTCAATTAAAAGATTGTTATGTAAAAATTAGAAATCATGAAGTTTGGCTATTAGGTTTTAATGTTACTCCAATGTTATCGGCAAGTACCCATGTTCGTCCAGATGCAATGAGGTTAAAAAAATTATTATTACATCGGCGTGAAATAGATCGTTTAATTGGTAAAGTAGAGCAAAAAGGTTATAGCTTAATTGCTTTAGATCTACACTATAAAAAAGGTTTGGTTAAAGCCGAGATTGGTCTAGCTAAGGGTAAAAAATTGCATGATAAACGCGCCACTGAAAAAGAGAGAGAAGCCAAAAAAGAAACGGCTCGTATAGTTAAAGAATATAAACGTATGTAGTTATGCAACTTGATTTAAAGCATTTAAAACAATTAATTCAAGAACAAGCATTGGAGCTGGGTTTTCTGGAAGCGCGAATTAGCCGTGCTACAATTAATAAAGATGCACAACATAATTTTGAGCAATGGTTAAAACAAGGTTATGCTGGAGAAATGGATTATTTAACTAATAATCGCCAACTTCGATTTGCTCCAGAAACATTACACAATAATACTTTATCAATTATTAGTGTTAAAGCTCCATACTTAACTCAATCAGTTAGTTATCACAAACAACGCCTAAGTGAGCTACACAATGGTTATATTTCTAGTTATGCATTAGGTAGAGATTATCATAAAGTAGTAAAACAACAACTGAACAAATTAGCTAAATTTATTAATCAATACTTGGGTCAGTTTAATCTAGAACATAATTTTCGTGTTTTTACTGACTCAGCTCCAATTATGGAAGTTCAGTTAGCTATGCAAGCTGGAAATGGTTGGCGTGGTAAACATACTTTATTGATTAATCAACAGCATGGTAGCATGTTTTTCTTGGGCGAAATATTTACTAATTTAGCATTAGAAGCTGATGCTCATAGTTCTAGTCATTGTGGAAGTTGTCACAAATGTTTAGATGTTTGTCCAACCCAAGCAATTATTGCACCTTATCAATTGGATGCTACACGTTGTATCGCTTATTTAACCATTGAAAATTCAGGATCAATTCCTGAACAGTTTCGTCAAGCTATTGGTAATCGGATTTATGGTTGTGATGATTGTCAATTGTTTTGTCCGTGGAATAAATTTAGTCAACTAAGTACGTATGCCGATTTTAAACCACGTCATCAACTTGACCAACTTAGTTTATACCAATTATTTAGTTGGAATGAAGCACAATTTATTCAAAAAATGCAAGGTAGTCCAATTTATCGTATAGGCTTTAATGCTTGGCAACGTAATTTGGCCATCGCAATAGGTAATGCACCTTATGATCAACAATTATTGCAACTACTTAAACAACGCTTAGCTACGGCAACTGCTATGGTACAAGAACATATTAGTTGGGCAATTGAGCAACAATTATCTAAATTAAAATAGCTAATTCTTGTTATTTATTAGTTTAGCTATTTTCAATCCAAAATCCTCAAAATACGAATAAATATTAATTTTACTAATCAAAGTTTTTCACCTAATAAACATTTATATCTGAGTTAACAATTTAAAATTTTTCAAGCAATCTGGAATAAATTATGTAGTTAAGAAGTAAGTTTCATTCAAACATATTAAAGATGTAATAATAAGCTATTTTAAAAATAGTTAAATAAATTTTACAAATCAAATCAATATGATATATAATACTAATTGGAGCAAATAATTTGCTTGCGTAATAGCAGTAATTGGTGTAACTTTGATTAGTAAAATTAAT
>JBDLTW010000133.1:0-3137 GCA_039805605.1 Pseudomonadota bacterium | reverse complement strand
TTGTTGGTTAATAAATATTGTTCAATAGCTAATATATCAATCCTTGTTAGATTGGATAAAATATGTAATTCATTACCAAATAAGATATTGGTAAATATTTCAGATACTGATACATCAAATACATAAGAAGTAAAAAAAGTTACTTTATTTAATTGATTATTCTGGATATATAAATATTTAGTTGCATAAATTGTATTTAACGCACTATTATGCTCAATCATCACTCCTTTTGGTTTACCTGTCGTGCCACTAGTGTAAATTACATAAGCTAGATTATTACTAGTTATGTCTGTTTGTGGATTACCTGCTGAATAATTAGATACTTTAGTTTGTAAATATTGAGAGTCAATTAGTTCTAATTGCAATTGATTAGTAGTATTGCTCAATAATGTATTATTGACAACAGTTAAATCATCAAGAACTTTAACCAATTTATCTGCATTAACCTCATTCGCAATTAATACTTTAGCCTTAGTATCACTTAACACATAACTAACTCGCTCGACTGGGATAACTAGGGGATCGAGTGGTACATATGCGCCACCTGCTTTTAATACCCCAAGAATTGCAACTAACATTAGTTCACTACGCTCTAAGCACAAAGCAACTAAATCATCACCTTGAATATGATAAGCCTCACGTAAATAATGGGCTAATTGGTTAGCACGAGTGTTTAATTCAGCATAGGTTAATTGAATATTTTCATAGACGACGGCAATATTATTTGGCGTTTTATCTACCTGCTCCTCAAATAATTGCTGAATAGTTTTATCTGCGGGATAGTCTCGTACGGTATTATTCCAATCGTAAACTAGTTGCTGATATACTTGATTACTTAATAATGGTAATTGTTGAATAGTTAAAAATTTATCGCTAATATTTTGTAAATTAATCAAACTTTGATAAATTTTCTCTATCAGTAAACTATTTTCAGCTTGATATTTTATTGTTAACATATTATCATCAAAATAAAAAATTATATTTGATGTTGTATTAATTGCTACTTTACCAATAATAATACTTATATCGCTATACCAATTACCATCATGACGAGTATAAAAGTCATTTAACACCATTATTGTATTATTATTCAGTAATTTACTTTGATTAATTTCAACCAAATCAGCAAATTTGAGTTCTGGAGATAATTCATTAATTCTTAATTGATTAAACCCATGCGCAAAATTAAGACTATCTAAACTTGTATAAATATTAATAGCAAAATCTTCTTGGCTTAACCAAGTAAAAATAATCTGCAATTGAGTTACGACTTCAATACAACTATAATTATTAGTTAATCCAATATGCAAAGATTTTAGCGATTTATCTTTTGATGATTTGCTAGTAGTTGTACTAAACAGATTAGAATTTAAATTTACTTGATTTAATTGCGTAGTTAATTGTTCAATAATTATAGTTTCATTATCTTTAAGTTGTCGATAATTTAATTGTTCTTGTGATAATTTTTTATTCATTTTTAATTCCATTTTTAATAATATTGAAGTAACCAGAAAATACTATTTAGTTTTAAGTTTATGCGCATGACGTAAGGCGATTACTTCTGCAACATCCGCTAAATTCAAGCCTTGTGCGTGTAATAAAACTAAAGCATGATAAATTAAGTCAGTAAATTCGCCTAAATACTCTTCACGACTTTCTGCTAAGGCAGCAATTACAACCTCAACAGCCTCTTCACCAACTTTTTGTGCAACCTTATTCAAGCCACGACTAATTAACTGATAAGTATAACTATCTGGATTAGCTTGATTAATTCTCTGTTGAATAATCTGATCTAATTTACCAATTTGACTTAATGGTGGAATAGTTTGCTGGGTAAAACATGATACACTACCAGTATGACAAGTCGGACCATCAGGAGTTGCCATAATTAAAATAGTATCTTGATCGCAATCCGTATAAATGTGCTCTACCTTTAAATAGTTTCCGCTAGTTTCACCTTTTAACCATAAACGTTGCTTACTGCGACTGTAAAAAGTCACTCGTCCTTGGCTAATTGTTAAATCCAATGCTTGTTGGTTCATATAACCTAGCATTAAAATTTGTAAGTTTGCATTATCTTGAATAATAACAGGTAATAAACCATCAGAGTTTTTAGTAAAATCTAATAAGGAAATATCGAACATTTATTATATCCGATTAATTATAGGGAAAAAACTTTGCCAAAACTTAATATTTTGTGCAGATAATTTACACATTAAATCATAGTTTACCTGAATTAATTGCATTGGATTAGTTACCTTAGTTATTTCAACAGCATAATCCATAACATATTGATTTAAATGTAAATTAGTTTCTAGTAGTTGTTCCCAATTAGCATTAGAATAAGAGTTAACTAAACTTGAAGTAAAATCAACTTTATTACTTGCATCAATGAAAGGTAATTCAACACTAGTTTTAATTTCAACTACGGGCTGTATTGGATCCAGCTTAATTTCACTAGTTAAATCTGTCGGACTTAAATTTACTTCAGAATTTGTTTCATCATTATTTATTATAGTAGCCACAAGATCCATAGGTGGTTGTTGAACATCTTCAACGATTACTGATGGTTGTAACTCTACTGCTACTACCGAATTAGACTCAGCTATAGGCGTTGTCATTTTTGTTGGTTCTACAACTAAAGATTTACGTAATGATGTACGCAATTTATTTGTCATTTAATTTCTCCTTTAAAATTAATAAAGCCTATTTTTTCAGGGGGAAGAGCATAAGTTAGATATATACTAAAAATAAATGATTTTGCAAAAAGAAGCATATAATAATGTCATAAATTTAAGTATTATTGAATATGGCTAATTTCGTAAAACGATTTCCATTTAGTATATTTAGTTTAGTGATTAATCGTTTTTAATGCTCGATATATATAGATTAGAATGGCATAAGTATAACATAATTAATACTGATAATGTTATGATTAATACCTAAGTAGACCCCTACATTACGGCATTATTAGATAAAGATACCTCATGTTAAAATCATGAGATAGTTACTTGAATGAAAGTACAAACTTATACAGTTGAGGGATATAATAGCATATTTAGACACTTTTTAGCTAGGCTACGACGTAAGACTAAATCTTATAGTAAGTCTAAAAAATGCTATTATTACCAATAAAA
>JBDLTW010000132.1:0-2578 GCA_039805605.1 Pseudomonadota bacterium | reverse complement strand
CACGTAATTGCTGACTTAACACAGGATCTAAATTAAATAAATAATCAGCTCCATGATAATCAATTTGTTGTGGACGTGGTTTATCAGTAAGCAAATTGAGATTAGTATAGTCAGCTAATTTAGCTTTCCAATAATTTAATTGTTGCTCTAATACTTCACCTGTTAAATAACTACGTTGCCATAATGCAAAATCTTGATATTGAATTGATAATGGCGTTAAATCTAATTGTGCATCATGCTTATCATCGAATAATTGTTGATAATAATTATAATATTTAACTAAATCATCTTGTAATACATCAACCGACCAACCATCAAATGCAATATGATGAATAACTATGGATAAATATAACTGTTCTGAATAAATAATTAAACTAATTCTAATTGGATATTCTTTAGCCAGATTAAATACATAGTTAACTTGCTGGTTTAATTGATTTTTAACTTCTTCAACATTAGCACAATTATGCTCTATAATCTCTAAAGGTTTATCAGCTAAATTAACTACTTGTTGATATGCATCACCTTCGCTAGTAGTTTTAATCAAACTTCGTAATACTTGATGGCGATTAACTAGGCTAATCAAGGCTTGATTAAGAACTGGCAAATTGATTACAGGGCTAAGAGAATATAATAATGGGATATTATATGCATTACTGCCACCTTCATATTGTTCAATAAACCATAAACGTTGTTGAGCGAATGATAGTTGTGCTTGTTCAATATGACTCAGCTTAGCTTTGGGAATAATAATTTGTTTGGCTTGATTTTTATTTAACAAGTTGCTAATTTCTGCAATAGTTTTAGCTTGAAATAATTGTACAATACTTAATGATTTATCAGATATAGATAACTTATTAATTTGGCTAACTAATTTAATTAATAAAATTGAATTACCACCAAGCTTAAAGAAATCATCATAAATAGATAATTCAGTTACACCAAGAGTACTGCTAAAAATTACAGCTAATTTATATTCTAACTCTGTATAATTCTCTTCTATGATTTTTACTTCTAGTACTGGAGGTAATTTAGTATTTTGTGCGATTAGTTCTGAACCTGAAGTAGGCATAGGTTGAATTGGATATCTAGACAGAGCAATATTTTGACAACATAAATCATTTAACAATATACATTCAAATAATTTTGGCAATTCATCACTTCTAATAGAGTCTAAACTGGTCATATAGTTATCATTAGTAGCTGACATAAAATCTATTGCCATACCAATATCAGATATTTGATTTAAATTAACAGTTAAGATTTTACTTATACCTTGAATATTACGATAACTAATTTCATCTAAATATAAATTGGCGGCTGTATATTCCATATTACCCAATGAAGGCATAATACTACTTACACTTGAACAATTAATTAAGGTTTTAATTTCAATTATCTTAGCTAGATTAACTAGTCCTTCAAACCCATTAACTTTAGGAGCAAAAACACTTTTAATATCTGATTTAGATTTTACACCAATTGCACTTTTAGCTGCCACACCAGCACTATGAATTACTATGTCTAAAGTCTTAACACCTAATTGTTGTAATTCAGTAACTAAGTTTGCATAACTTTTAGAGATGTCACAATTTACATAATGAATTCGATTATTATCCTCGATTAATTGTGTTAATCGTTGTTTATAATCAGCTCTTAATATTTCTTGTGGAGTTCTACCTAATAAAATAATTTTACTATTAGTTGTTTGTTCCTTTATATATTTAGCAATTCCATAACCTACACCACCTAATCCACCTGTAATTAGAATAGTTTGATGATCTTGAGATAAATTAGTACTAATTGTATTGGCTGTTACATCACTATTTAATATCAGTTTAGTATAATCTGCTTGCCATGCATAATTACCACGAATTGCCGTTAAATCTTGCTTGCAACTAAAAATTAACTGAATTAAATTATTGCTAATTATATCGCTAGATAATAAATCAATATGCTTAACTTTTAAATTATCCAATAAAAATTCAGTTGGTATAGATTTGGTAATCCCTGGCATAACTGATGGATAACGCTGTAATTGTTCAATACCTAAAACATCATAATTATCTAAAGATAAAGAAATAAATTCAGGAGTTTGCTGATTTAAATTATTAAACAACTCTTGAACTATAAAATAATCTTGTGCTGGATTAGCTAAATTAGTAGCGGATGATAAATATACAATATAATCTAATTTATTTACTACTGTATAATTAGCTAATGTGCTTTTTATGGAATTATCTTTTATGAGATTAGTTAAGTTATCAAGCTCATTATTAATAGTAAAAATAGTGACGCTATTTGCTAGTTGCTGAGTTGTATCAATAAATTTTAGCCAATAATTAATGTTGCTTGTTTCTTGTTCATTAACAATTATTAGAATATTTGCTTTATTTATAGATTCAAATGGAGGAGTAATTTTCTTAACTCTTGACCAAGTTCGTTCTTGCCCCATTTCATATAAAGAATTAAACTCCGTCTGTTTACTACTGCGACTTTTTTCAATCCAACATTTTTGCCAATTAAATTGATAAGTTGGTAAATCAGTAACCAATTCAGCACCCAATAATATTTCATC
>JBDLTW010000131.1:0-5958 GCA_039805605.1 Pseudomonadota bacterium | reverse complement strand
TGCAATGAAATTTAAAGCTCAAGATTTATGGACTTATTATCGCCAGATTGGTTTTGGGCAAAAATTAGGCACAGGTTTTCCAGGGGAAACAAGTGGTATTCTACTAAACTGGAAACGCTGGTATCCAGTTGATCAAGCTTTAATGTCATATGGTTATGGTATTTCAGTAAGCTTATTTCAGATGGCACATGCTTATACCATCTTTACTAATAATGGCTGTTTATTACCAGTAACCTTTAAAAAGATCTTTCCAGACTCAACTATTCATTGTTCACAAATTATTAAGCCAGAGACAGCAAAAGTAATGCGCAAAATTTTAGCCTCGACAGTTGACGATGGCACAGGAAAAAGTGCTCAGCTAGTTAATTATACTAGTGCAGGAAAAACAGGAACAGCACAAATATTAGATGGGGCTAGATATAGTTCAAATAAACATATAGGTTCATTTGTTGGCTTTGCTCCTGCAATTAACCCTAAAATTATTGTTGCAGTTATGATTGATCAAGCTAGTGATGGTAAGTATTATGGTGCTCAAACAGCTGCTCCAGTTTTTGCTAAAATTACAGAGCCGACTTTACATTTACTCGGAGTTACTCCCGATAAAACAACAACAATAATAGGTAATTAAACAATGTATTCTTTATTAAATGACTTGATTAATGACAATATACTCAATCAATTAACGACACCAATTAACTTTTTATTAGATGCTAAGCTTAGTTTAGTAATTGATAGTCGCCAAGCTAATTCAACTACCGCATTTTGTGCCTATCCAGGAGCTAGTCGTGATGGACGAGATTTTATTGCTCAAGCAATTAGCAATGGCTGTAATTATATTTTTTGGGATGATCAAAATAATTACCCATACAATTTTGCAACAACTAATTACCAATTAACTAACCTACAACAATATTGTGGAATTTTAGCAGCAGCTATAGCAAATTATCCAAGTCGGCGATTACAAATGTTTGCAATTACAGGCACTAATGGTAAAACTTCAATTAGCCATTGGTTAAATCAAGCTTTTAATTATTTAGGTTTAAAAAGTGGTATAATTGGCACTACAGGAATAGGTATTTATCCCAATATCAGCGAGTTAGGAGCTACTACACCAGATCCAATTAGTTTACAACAATATTTAGCTACGTTTTCTCAGCAACAAGTCAATTGTGTGGCTATGGAAGTTTCTTCACATGCCTTAGTTCAGGGACGCGTCAATGGGATTGAATTTGATTATGCAATTTTTACCAATTTAACCCAAGATCATTTAGATTATCATCAAACAATGGAGAATTATTATCAAGCTAAACGACAATTATTTTATTGGCATAATTTAACCAATGCAATTATTAATAGCGATGATAGTTATGGAATTAGATTATTAAATGAGCTAAACCATGAGAAAAATAATTTAAATATTATTAGTTATGGTTTAGTTAGTGGTGATTTGCGTGCTAGCAATGTACATTTAACGCGCAATGGTATGGAATTTACTTTAAGTTATTTAGGGCAACAATGTATAATTACAACAAAGCTAATTGGTAAATTTAATGTTTATAATTTATTGGCGGTATTAGCCAGTTTAGTTTTAGCTAAAGTTGAGTTTGAGCAATTGCCAATAATTGCGCAACAGTTGACCGCGGTAACAGGAAGAATGGAAATTATACCTAGTAGTAGACATGCCTTAAGTATTGTTGACTTTGCCCATACTCCAGATGCTTTGGCTAATGTTTTGCAAACCTTAAGTGAATTAAAAGGTACTGGTAAATTATGGTGTATTTTTGGTTGTGGCGGTAATCGTGATCATAGCAAACGACCATTAATGGGTAGAATAGCTAGTCAATTAGCCGATCGTTTAATTATTACTACCGATAATCCACGTTATGAAAATCCACAACAAATTATCAGTGAAATTGCAGCTGGTGTTGCAAATATTTCAACTAGCTATTATGTGATTGAAGATCGTAAGGAAGCAATTGAGTATGCTTTAACCAATGCAAGTAGTGATGATACCATTTTAATTGCGGGTAAAGGTCATGAAAATTATCAAGAAATTTTAGGGGAAAAATATTATTTTAGTGATATTGAGATAGTTAAGCAATTTATTACGGGAAAATAAAATGAGCAAATTACTTAGCGGAAATTTGGTTAATTGGTGTAATGGTGTAGCAAGTAAACACTTTGATTTAAATATAGTTTTAAATAAAGTGGTAATCGATAGTCGTCAAGCAAATGAGAAATGTTTATTCGTAGCAATTAGTGGTGAAAACCATGATGGTCATGATTATGTAGCAGAAGTTATAGAGCGAGGAAATTTTGCTTTAGTTAAACATGATTATCCTTTAGAACTACCTAATTTAATTCGTGTTAATGATACTTGTTTAGCTCTCGGAGAAATAGCAAGTAAATATCGCCAACAATTTGATTTACAAGTGGTGGCAATTACAGGAAGCAATGGTAAAACTACCGTAAAAGAAATGTTAAAATCTATTGCTATAGAGCAATTTGGGGCAGATCAGGTTTTAGCGACTACAGGAAATTTAAATAATCATTTAGGTGTTCCCCTTACTTTATTAAATCTAACAGCACAACATAAAGTTGCAATTATTGAAATGGGTATGAACCATAGTGGTGAATTAAGTTACTTATCCAAATTAGCCAAACCAACTCTGGCAATAGTTAATAATGTATTATTAGCTCATGCTGGTCATTTTAGCTCTATTGAGGAAATTGCTCAAGCTAAAGCAGAAATCTATAATGGTTTAATCCCTAATGGAATTGCCTGTATTGACCAAACTAGCCCATTTATTAATTATTTCTTAGCTAATATAACTAATCAGCAAATAATTAAACCTTATGCCAGTTCAAGTAGTGATTGTTATATTGAACAAATTAGTCCTAATGGTGCTAATTATGTAACATCTCATGGTAATATCAAATTAAAATTAAAAGTGCTAGGTGAACACAATTATTTTAATGCACAAAGTGCAATAATTTTAGCTTTAAATCTAAACTGTAGCTTAGAAGCAATAAAGCATGGTTTAGAGAATTATACGGCCTATTCAGGTAGATTAGAACCTAAAACTGCATTTAATGGTGCACTAATTATTGACGATAGTTATAATGCTAATCCTGATTCAGTTAAGGCTGCGTTATATGCAATTGCACATTTACCTCGCCCCCATTGGTTTATTTTTGCGGATTTAAAAGAATTAGGTAGTTTTGAACTAACTTTACATGAAGAAATAGGTAAATTTATTGAGCAACAAAAGCTAGATTGCTTAATAACAACTGGTGAATTAGCAAAGCATAGTGCTAAATTTGTTACTACTCAAAAACATCATTTTGCACAAAATTTAGATGTAGTAAATTATTGTTTGGCTAACTTACCTGCTCAAGGAACCTTATTAATCAAAGGATCTAATTCAATGCGTCTTGGCGAAATTGTTAAATCTTTATCTAAGGAAGTTTAATGTTATATTTATTAGCTCGTTATCTGGAACAGGGCATTGGTATGTTTCGTGTTTTTGATTATGTTACATTCCGTGCTGTTTTAGCAGGAATTATTTCTTTATCTATTTCACTTGGTTGTGGTAAACCTGTAATTAAGTGGTTAACTAGTTTAAAAATTGGACAAACTGTACGTAGTGATGGACCACAAACCCATTTAGTAAAATCTGGTACCCCAACTATGGGAGGCGTGTTAATTATACTGTCAATTAGTTTAACTGTATTATTAGTAGCTGATTTAACAAATTTATATATATGGGTTGTTTTATTTGTATTAATTGCTACTGGTGGATTAGGTTTTATTGATGATTATCGTAAAATTGTCCACAAAAATCCTAAAGGATTATTACCTAAAGAAAAAATGCTTGGACAATCATTAATCGCTTTAGTTAGTGGCTTGTTTTTAGTTTATGTAGTAAAAATTCCCCATGTTACTGAAGTTGTTGTCCCCTTTTTTAAATTAGTGCATCACCCATTTGGTTTAGTAGGTTTTTTAGCTTTAACATACTTTGTCATAGTCGGAAGTTCTAATGCAGTTAATTTAACTGATGGTCTAGATGGCTTAGTTTCAGTGCCAATAGTGTTAGTTTCATTAGGTTTAGCCGTATTTGCCTATATTGCTGGTCATAAAATTTTTGCGAATTATTTATATCTACCGCATGTCCCAGGTGCCCATGAATTAGTTGTTTTCTGCGCTGCTATTGTTGGTGCTAGTTTAGGTTTTCTATGGTTTAACGCATATCCAGCCCAAGTGTTTATGGGTGATGTTGGCGCCTTAGCATTAGGTGCAACTCTAGGTACTATTGCAATTATATTACGTCAAGAAATTGTATTTGGAATTATGTCTGGATTATTTGTTTTAGAAGCACTTTCGGTTATGTTACAAGTTGGCTCATACAAATTACGCAAAAAACGTATTTTTTTAATGGCGCCACTCCATCATCATTTTGAATTAAAAGGGTGGAAAGAGACCCAAGTAGTAGTTCGCTTTTGGATCTTATGCTTTGTATTTTTACTACTAGCACTTTCCACGATTAAATTACGTTAAGATTTAGCTAAGAAAGGATTAGGGGGAGAGTTATTGTAATTAAATATCTCTGCTCGTAAAAATTTATTTATGAATACTTCATTACAAAATTCAACTTATATAGTAATTGGTGCAGGAATTAGTGGACAATCAATTATTAATTATTTACTGAAGCGTCAAGCTAAAATTTTACGGATATTAGATACCCGTAGCAATCCACCACAAATAAAATATAGTTTACCGATTATTGGAGGTGATTTAATTTATGCTAATTTAAGTGATGCAGACATTATTGTAATTAGTCCAGGTGTATCAATTTATGAACCTGCTCTCCAATATGCTATTAAACAGGGTAAGCAAGTAATCGGTGATATTGAATTATTTGCCCAAGAAATAAAGCATTGGTCAAGTAAGGTTATAGCTATTACAGGTAGTAATGGTAAAACAACTGTTACTAGTTTAACTGGATTTTTAGCTCAACAAGCAGGAATAAAAACCTTAGTTGCAGGTAATATTGGCACTCCAGTTTTAGATGCATTATTAGATTGTGAAGATAAACAGCAATATCCAGAGCTAATTGTTTTAGAATTATCCAGTTTCCAACTTGAAACAACTTATAATTTAAATTTAGCAAGTGCTACAGTTTTAAATATTTCTGAGGATCATTTAGATCGTTATCGTGATTTATTAGAATATGCACATATTAAAGCCAATATTTTTAATAATTGTACCTGTCAAGTATTAAATGCTCATGATCCTTTAGTTATGGCTATGTTTCGCCATAACTCACAGCAACTATATTTTGCTGGTACACATAGTCAATTTAGAATTAGTCAAGATAGTTTAATCATTGATGACAAAGAATATTTAGCATTACAACAACTTAAACTCATTGGTAAACATAATTATGAAAACTGTTTAGCTAGTTTGGCTTTATTAGCTGGAGCAAATTATAATCTTGAACAATTTAAATTAGGTTTAGCTAAATTTAAAGGTTTAGAACATCGAATGCAAAAAGTAGCGCAAATTAATGACATTCTATTTATTGAAGATTCTAAAGGAACTAACGTTGGTGCAGTATTAGCTGGAGTTTCTGGGATTGACCAACCAGTACATTTAATTTTAGGTGGTGATGGTAAAGGACAAGATTTTACCCCATTACGTCAATTAGTAGTTAATCAATGTAAATCTGTGGCAATTATTGGTCAAGATGCACCATTAATTGCTCAGGTATTAGCGGGAATTGAAAAGGTAAACTGCTATTCTGACTTAACTAGTGCTGTTCATGCTTGTATTAATTTAGCTAGTGCTGGGGATGCGGTAATTTTATCACCTGCTTGTGCATCATGGGATATGTTTGATAATTATAAGCATCGAGCTCAAATTTTTGTAGAAGCAATATATGCGTATTTTGAATAGAT
>JBDLTW010000130.1:0-5850 GCA_039805605.1 Pseudomonadota bacterium | reverse complement strand
TAACAAAAGCCCCAATTAAATTGGGGCTTTGTGTAACTAGTTTAAATTTTCTTGTTTATATTTAGCCATTGCTTGATATAAACTGTCTTTTAATGCTACGCGTTCTTTTTTAACTTTTTCTAGTTCAAGATCACTTAATACTTCTTGTTCATGATCTACTTTGTGTACTAAAGTATCAATTTCTTCATAACGTTTTAATAAGTGTTGGAAATGGTGATCGCTAGTTTTTAAATCGTGAAAAGCTTGTTTTAATTCAGGAAAGCTTTCAGTTAGATTTTGGTGAGGAGTTCTCATAAACAGTTCCTTATAAAAAATAAAAAATTATTTGCTCTGTTTTGCACGTTGCAAACGTTGTTGATTAGGTGTTTTACTTAATGGGCGATAAATTTCAATTCTATCACCATTTTGTAACTGATATTTGTCAGGATCAAATTGACGTTTACCAAAAATACCTACTGGTAAATCAAGTAGTTGATATTCAGGAAATAATTGTTGTATTCCTGAGCTTAAAATAGCCTGTTTAATAGAGCAATCATCTGCAACCATACAAGCTATAATTTTTTGTAAATTCGGAGAAGCAAAAGCTACTTCAATATGTAACATTTATTTGGTGCTTTCTTTATACAATTAACGATTGACTAATGGTGGAGTGGAATAAATTTCTTGGGCTTTTTTGACGAAGCTATCAACTATATTCCGAATAGCAAATTCAAATACTGCACCAATTAATTTTTCTAAAATAAAATTACTAAATTTATACTCCAGTTTAAATTCAACTTTGCAACCTGTTTCTCCTAATGAAGTGAATATCCAATGGCCTTGTAAATGTTTAAATGGTCCATCAACTAAATTAATATCAATGCGTTTATTTTCCGTATTAATATTTTTAGTTGTAAAATGGGTTTTAATTTTAGTATAGGCAATATCAACTCTACCAATTACTATATTTTCTTGCTTACTTAATACTTGTGAGCTTGGACACCATGGCAAATAATTTTTATAATTTGCAATATCGCTAATTAATGCATACATTTGCGCAGGTGTATATGGAGTAATAACCGATTTCGTAATATTTAACATGTATTAATTTCTTAATAGATTAATCAAGTTTACGACAGGCAACTAGATAATTAATGCTACTATCGTTGTTTAATTTAGCCTCAGCAGTGAACGGATTATAACTCATTCCTTTTAAGGCAATAATTTCTAATTGATTAGCCACTAATAACTGGCGTAATTCTGCTGGGGTAATAAACTGTTGATAATTATGTGTACCACGAGGTACTAAATTTAAAATATATTCAGCGGCTACCACACCTAAAGCATAGCTTTTAAAGTTACGGTTAAGAGTTGAAAAAAATGCTAAGCCATTAGGTTTAAGTAATTTGCTACATTGTTCAATAATATATCTTGGATCAGGAACATGTTCGAGCATTTCCATACAGGTAAGAATATCAAATTGTTGTGAAGATAGTTTAGCTTTCTCGCCAACTTCAATACATTGATAATCAACAGTTAAATTACTTTCTTGTAAATGTAATTTAGCTATTTCTATCGATTGTGGTGCCAAATCAATGCCACAAACATGACCACCACAGGCGGCTAAACTTTCAGTTAAAATTCCTCCACCACAACCAACGTCAATTATTTGTTTTTCATTTAAGTTATTAGCATATTGTTGAATAAAAGCCAATCGTGTAGGGTTAATCTGATGCAAGGTTTTAAATTCACCTTGTTTATCCCACCAGTGATGAGCTAAATTATTAAATTTATCAATTTCAACTTGAGAGTACATTAGATTAATCCTGTTGATTAGATGAAGCTAAGCGTCGATTGATTAGATTAATAAATTCATCACCAAATTGATACATTTTTTTTTCTAATAAAGCAACATCAGCTGAAAATTTATTATAAGCCATATATGCGGGAATAGCCACAAATAAACCAATTGCAGTGGCAATTAGTGCTTCAGCGATTCCTGGAGCTACAGAGGCTAGAGTTGCTTGACCTGTATTACCTAATCCAATAAAAGCATGCATAATTCCCCATACGGTGCCAAATAAACCAATATATGGGCTTACTGAACCAAATGACGCTAATGTAGCTAATTTATCTTCATATTGGTTAATCTCTTGATCAATAGCAGCATTTAAAGCGCGTTCTAAATTATTGGTGATAGTACTAATATCTCGAATATTATTTTTAGATAGTTGGCTATACTCAGCAAAACCAGCATAAGCTAATTGGCTAACGCCAGTTCGGTTTAAGGTTTGTTGAGTAAGAATAGATAATTGTTTTAAGTCTTGATTGCTATGATAAGCTGATAAAAATTGTTGAGTTTGAGTTTTTGCTCGATTTAAACTAACCCATTTATTAAAAATAATACCCCATGATATTACTGAAAATATTGCCAATATTCCCATAACTAGTTGTACGGTAAATGAAGCATTACTAATTAAAGATAGAAAAGACATTTGTTGATCCATAGTTCCTCGCTTGAGTTAATTTTATAAATTAGTTATAATTGTATAGCGATATTATAGCATATTTGTTTAAGTGTGCTAGTGTAGCTTTGGATAAATTTAGCTAACATAAATAAGTTAACAAATTAATCAAATTGCTAAGATATTGAAATTGTTTTAATTATTGTTATAGAGTTTAACTATCAATTTTGAAGTTATTTAGTTATTTCCCCGCTCTGTAGAGCGAGGTTTTATTATTTGCCTATCAAAAGCTATTCTTTCCAAATAAGAGTAGCTATTCTACCTGTGTTTTGTTTATGTCGATAAGAAAAAAACCATTTATGGTGACAGTGTGTACAAATATTACTATTGCTAATATTATATGCTTTTAACCCGAGTTGAATTAATTGGTATGCTGCAATTTGGCGCAAATCAGCCATAAATTTTCCTGAGTTTATACTAGGTTTAAAAAAACCAGTCAATTGATAATTTTGGTCTAAAAATTCCTCACGAACTTCACTTCCAATCTCAAAACATTCTTGACCTATAGCTGGACCAATAAACGCCAGTATATTTGATCGATCAAATTGCTTAAGTTGTTCAAGAGTATTAGTTATAATTCCATTATTTAAACCTCGCCAACCAGCATGAATGGCTGCCACAAAGTCACCTTGCAAATTAGTTAGTAATATTGGTAAACAATCGGCAGTCATTACTACACAAGCAATTCCCTGTTTAGTAGTGTAACTAGCATCAGCATCATTTAAATTATTTGCAGTTTGTGCATTAGCTTCAATTACTATAGTGCTATGAATTTGATTGAGCCAGTTAATTACGGGTGGAGAGTATTGATGCAATACTTCTCGATTGCGCATAACTCGTTCAGGGTCATCACCAACATGTAAAGCTAAATTAAAGTTATCATGGCAAGTTGTGATAATAGTTTTTATTGTTGGTGGTGCATTCCAATTAGCACTAAGTAATAATGGTCTAATCTTGGTCATAAGCATAAATAATCTCCCAATTTTCATCTTCATCATCAATTAATTCATCCTCAATTTGATTAGCAAAATCTAATGCTGATAACAAGGTTCGCATATCTCGAGCTAAACGAATTTTAAAACTCATTGTTTTAGCTGTAGTTGGATGAATAAATGATAAACTAATTGCATGTAGAGCTTGGCGATTTAACTGTTCAATGGCATCAACCACTTCAGGAGTATAATTAATTTTTTTAGTTCCATAAACTGGGTCACCAATTAACGGAAAACCACGATCACGCATATGTACTCGAATTTGATGAGTGCGTCCTGTTTCAAGTTTACATTCAATATAACAAATTTTGTCAAATTGTTTCAAAATACGATAGCGAGTAATTGCTTCTCTACCACCATGTTCTAAAGTTGTCATTTTTGTGCGATTATGAGCATCTCGTCCAATATTCTTTTTAATAATTTCTTCTTTAAAGGGATAACCTTCAACAAATGCACGATAAATTCGGCTTACACTACGTTGTTGTAATTGTTGTACTAAACTAATTTGCGCAAGTAAGGTTCTGGCAACTACTAATAGACCAGTAGTGTCTTTATCTAAGCGGTGGACAATTCCAGCCCGAGGAATATGAGTTAGTTCAGGAAAATGGAATAATAAACCATTTAATAAAGTTCCTGACCAATTTCCTGCTCCTGGGTGGACGGTTAACCCTGCTGGTTTATTGATGACAATAACTTGCTCATCTTGATAGACAATTTCAAGTGGAATATTTTCGGCTTTAAATGCGTTATCTTCTTCATTAAATGGTGGTGAAATAAAGATTTGTTCTCCGCCAATTATTTTATCTTTTGGTCGAGCAATTTGCTGATTAACTAAAATAAATCCCTCGCGTATCCAATTTGTTAGCTTATTACGTGATAAATCTGATATAATTTCGGCTAATGCAACATCGGTACGCAATCCGATATAGTTATTTGGCATAGTGAATTCTATTGGTTCACTATCTAAATTGTTTGATATACTTATTGTGAAATTGGAATTAATGGAAAAATTCATACGTTTATACTCTCATAGTAAATTAATAACTGCCGTTATTGTATCACTTTTGCTGACTTCTTGTGCTTCTGATGGTTTAGATTCGGTAAGAAAAGAGACTGCAGGTTGGGATGTAGCTAAATTATATGCTAAGGCTAGTGAGGAATTAGCAGGTCATCATTGGAAAAAAGCGATTAAATTTTATGAGGTTTTGGAGGCTACTTATCCTTATGGTATTTATGCGCAACAAGGTATGTTAGATCTAGCCTATGCTTACTATAATAGTGATACTCCAGAATTAGCGATTCCTGAAATTGATTTATTTATTCGCACTTATCCAACTAATGCGAATATGGATTATGCATTATACCTTAAAGGTTACATTAATTATTATAATGATAATGGTTTAATGGCAAGTTTAAGTCGTCAAGATTTAAGTGAGCGCGATCCTAAAGGTCTGAAAGATGCGTATGATGCATTTGCTGGAGTAGTTAATAATTATCCCAATTCTAAATATGCGCCTGATTCTCGTGATAAGATGAATAAATTAGTTAATGCTTTAGCTCGTGGTGAAATTTTTCGTGCTCGACATTATATGCAAATTCATGCTTATTTAGCAGGATTAAACCGAGCGCAATTTTTGATTAAAACTTATCCAAATACAGCATATGTTGAAGAGGCTCTGGCAATACAGGTAGTAGCTTATCGCCAGTTAGGTGAGTTAAAATTGAGTCAACAAACGCAGCAAGTATTAGAGTTAAATTTCCCTCACAGTAAATATATTAAACAATCTTGGGAATATCAAGATATGCCTTGGTATTCATTTTGGCGTAGTTAATTCAGAGGAGTACAACTAACGTGTTAAATCAAAAACTTTCATTATGGATGATTGGTATTTTATTATCAATTATTACGATTGTGCCTTTTGCAATACCATTTGCATATTTTCCTATTTCTAAATTTTATTCTGAATCAACCAGTTTAATTGCAGGATTTGGAATATTTGCAGTAGCGGTATTTAGTCGGCAACAATTAAAATTTTCTCCCGTAGCTATTGCATGTTTTGCTTTTGCTATTTTTGCCTTAATTCAGCCTTTTTTTGTCCATATTTATTTTTTAGGAAATAATTATTATGTGGCAATATTATTTTTCATTTTAGGCTTAGTTGCTCTAGGCATTACTTCATTTGTTGATGGTGAAGAATTTAGCAATGCTCGACAAAAAATCATCTTGGTTATTTGTTGGACTTTAGTTATGTCGGCTGCGCTACAAGCTATTATTGCCTATTTGCAATATACGGGTAAAGCAATTAATTATTCTGATTATGTTTTAGTGAGTGCGGAACAAGTAACAGATGGAT
>JBDLTW010000129.1:0-2985 GCA_039805605.1 Pseudomonadota bacterium | reverse complement strand
CTTACGCTGTTTACCATTTAATTGATAGTTAGGCGAATAAATTTGTTGATCCTGCCAATATGCAATATTTACAACTGAATATTCAGGTAAGATATGTTTTGGATTAGTTGGACCAAAAAAGGCTGTCATCTGCGCTAAATGATCAACCGCAACACCTAGATGCATAGCACCACAATCAGTAGTATAAAAATGGTAACTACGTTTAATTAGCTCAGCACTTTGTGCTAAATTTAAGCTTCCAGCCAAATTAAATAGATTTGAATTAGCGGGTAAAGTTTGTTGATAATAATTATAATCTAAATCACTTCCCAATAATATGATTTTATAATCTTGTTCTAATAAATAACTTACTAAATCAATAAATAATTGCCGAGGCAACATTCTCAAACCATTTTGTTCAAAACTATTATTACCACCACTATTAACTATAACCACAAAATCTTGTTTTAATAAATTTAAATTCAGTAGAATTTTATCAACTATCTGCTGATCGGTTAAACTAATAAATAAATCTAGTTTTAAATCATCATAATCAATCGCTAACTGTAATGACTTAATTAAGTCTAAATAATATAATCCATGATAACGATTAACATTATGATAATGAATACTCTGATCTAGGCATAATGAAGATAAATAACCACGATTATAGCCAATTACCTTAGTTCCAACCAATTGCACCATTAAATTAAAATACCAATGTTTATCAAGAACAAAAACATACGCATAATTATGCGCTCTTAATTTAATTAATTTCCTCGCCAATTGCCAGCAACCAGATAGAGTAAAGATATTATCTTCCCAAACCATAATTTGATTTAAATAAGGATTATCTTTAATTGCAGTAACTGCACTTTTTCCGACAACAATATCCAAAGTAAAATTATGCTTAGCTAATTGGCGGATTAATGGCGTAGCCATTAATAAATCACCTAAGGCACCTCGTTTAAACAGTAAAATTTTGGATTTCATGATTATTTAATAATGATAGCATTTGCGTTAAAATAGTTTGCCATTCATAGTCAGATAAATAAGCTTCGACTATGGCTTTATCTAAATCTAAATGTTGCTGATAAGCTTGTTCAATTGCTTGAGCAAACTCTAAAGGAGAATTTCCATAACTAGCCCAATCGCCCATACCAATACTTAGACCACCATAATTTGTACTGGCTACACCTAACCCAGTTGCTAAATATTGACTAAATTTTAATGGACGTTCAACCACAGACATATGATGATTATTTTTGAACGGAATTAAACCAACAGCATAATTAGTGAATAATTCAGGCAATTGTTTATATGACACACTACCACAATAACGTATATTAGTAGCCAAATCAATTGGTTTGTGCCATTTACCATATAAATCAAATTCCCAATCTGGCAATAAATTAGCAACTTTGACAATTAAATTTAAATCTAGCCAATCATCAAATGCGCCAACATAAATACATCTTTTTGTCAGCTGAGTAGAAAATTTGGCCATAAAATTAGTTAATTCTACGCCATTAGGCAGATAAAAATTGTTCTGAGCACCCAATTTTTTAGCATATTTAACTAATCCATGAGAAACAGCCCAAATCTGTTGATAATAATGTGTGCTAATTAATTTTTCAATCCGATTAACGACCACCTTACTCATACCAAAATCATATGGTAAGTCTTGTAAGCGCAAAATATTCATCTTAGCATTAAAATAAGATCCAATAGCTCCCAATGCTCCAACTGTACTAATCATGATATCATAATTAGTCAGAAAAATTTTTCGATTAAAAATTTTTACTAACGCTAATTGCCAATCACTAAATGAATGATTTAAAGGCCATGGCGTTCGAAGAATTATTTCACTTAGAGAATGATTAATCATTATAGATTTAGTTTTACACCATGCTAATTTAAAACGTTTACGACGAGAAGAAAAAAGAGAATCAACCAAACTACTAGCACTAGATAAATAAACAACTTCATACCCATTATTCGACAGATACTCAGCAATATAATTAATCCCAACTTTCGCATGATCTAAACTAAAAGATACGGAACCTAAAATAATCACCTTAGGTTTTATTAACATTGCTTGTTCTTTCCTAGATAACTTTTAATCAATTATTTATTATAACTACAATATCGTGTGTAAGACAAAACCACTCCCGTAGCCACTGAGACATTTAAGGATTGAGTATTTCCCGCCATTGGAATTGTTACCAAATAATCACATGTTTCTGCAACTAATCGCCGAATACCAACATCTTCACTACCCATCACCCAAACCATTTTTTTATCAGGTTGAAAAGCAAATAAATCAACTGAACGTTCGGCTAAAGTGGTACCTGCCACCCAATAACCTGCTTCCTGTAATTGCTCTAAACTACGAACTAAGTTATTAACTTCAATTACAGGGATATGATTAATTGCTCCAGCTGACACTTTGGCTACCGTTGCATTAACTGAAGCTGAATTATCTTTTGGGATAAGAACCGCATCCACTGCAAAACAATCACAGCTACGAATAATTGCTCCTAAATTATGTGGATCAGTGACACCATCTAAAGCAACGATAACTGAATCATCTTTTAAACTCAACTGCTCAATTAACTCAGGTAAATTTAATGCTTGTTGCGTAGCATAACTATCGACTAATTCAATCGCTACTCCTTGATGCTTAGAATTAGTACATAATTTATCTAATTGGCTAGTAGTAACTAATTTATAATTTAAATTAGCTTGTTTAACCAACTCCAAGACTTGAATAATCCGTTTATCTTGACGCTTATCATCAATATAAACTATTTCTACAGCATCTTGTTGCTTTGATAATAATGAGTTAACACTATGAAACCCATAAATAAATTTACTTTTCATGATTAAAATACCTTCATCTGATATGAACCATCAGCTTGAGGCATACCCATCATGGTCATAAACTGTAATAACTGCTCTTTTTTATCCGCTTGAACTTTTAAGTTTAAAATTAAACTATTTAAA
>JBDLTW010000128.1:0-3539 GCA_039805605.1 Pseudomonadota bacterium | reverse complement strand
TTTGGCAGATAACCTAGAATTAAACATAACAAGTAATAATTTAGCTTATGTAATTTATACTAGTGGAACAACAGGTAAACCAAAGGGGGTATTACAACAGCACAATAATGTACATCGTTTATTATCTGCAACGCAAAATTGGTATAATTTTAATTCACAGGATGTATGGACATTATTCCACTCTTATGTGTTTGATTTTAGTATCTGGGAATTATATGGTGCATTAAGTTTTGGTGGTAAATTAGTTATTCCTAGTCATGAACAAACTCGAGATCCAGCATTATTTCATAACTTATGTCAACAACATAAAGTAAGTGTATTAAATCAAACACCGACTGCTTTTTATCAATTTATGCAACATAGTTTGTCACTAAATAAATTATCTAGCTTAAGATATGTAATTTTTGGTGGTGAGGCATTAAATATCGAGCAGTTAAGTCCTTGGTTTAATCGTTATGGTGATGAGCAACCACAATTAGTTAATATGTATGGAATAACTGAAACTACTGTACATGTTACGTATAAACCATTAAAACTAGGAGATGTGGGACGTAATTCATATATTGGTATACCAATACCAGATCAAAAAATTTATGTTTTAGACAGTCAATTACAACCATTACCAATAGGGGCAATAGGTGAATTATATGTAGGTGGAGCAGGTTTAGCTCGTGGTTACCTGAATTTACCTGAATTAACTGCTGAACGTTTTATTACCAATCAATTCCAAACTAAAGGGGAACAAGAGCAAGGAATTAATGCACGTTTATATAAAACAGGTGATTTAGTACGTTACTTGCCTGATGGTAATATTGAATATATTGGACGTAATGATTTCCAAGTTAAGATTAGAGGTTTTAGGATTGAATTAGGTGAAATAGAAAATCAAGTGGCTAAATTAGATAATGTTAAACAAGCAGTAGTATTAGCTTTAGACCAACAGGGTAATAGCAATAATAAATATTTAGTTGCTTATTATGTTGCGGATAGTGTGCTTAATCATGATGAAATGCTAAGCCAATTAGCCCAAGTATTACCAGAATACATGGTTCCGAGCATATTAGTACATTTACAACAATTACCGCTAACTATCAATGGTAAATTAGATCGTAAAGCTTTACCTGAACCACAATTTACCACTAATGCAGACAATTATTTAGCCCCAAGAACTGAGTTAGAACAGCAGTTATGTAATATATATGCGCAAGTTTTAACTCTAAATGTTGAAGAAATTGGTATAAATGATGATTTCTTTAAATTAGGCGGTGATTCAATTCTAGCTATTCGTGTGGTAAATAAAATAAATTCTGAATGCCAAATTAAATTAAGTGTTAGAAATATTTTTAATCATAAAACAATATTAAGCTTAAGTGAGCTAATAACTAATAATGTAATTACAGATAAGACAATAAATCCTAAGCCACAATATTTACCATTTAGCCTAGTCTGTGGTGGTAATAGCCATGAAACCCTAGCTGATAAATATCCTGCAAGTTATTTACAAATTGGAATGCTATTAGAATCTGAACTAGGTGGTAATAACGGGACATATCATGATGTATTTGCTTATCAAGTAAATGCTAAATTAGATCAAGACAAAGCTATTGCGACAATTAATCATTTAGTTATTAGTAATGAATTATTAAGGGCTCGTTTTATCAGTGGTGCAAATGGTTATATCGTTGAAGTTGCACAAACAATTTATCCAGAAATTATTTTTGCTGAAACAAATCAGCATTATTTACTAGCTGATTTAATTGAGCAAGAACGTAAGAATAATTTTGCTTTTGATAAATTTGGTTTACATAGATGGATATTAGTGAATAATTCGCAAGGATTTTATTTGATTTTTTCATTCCATCACGCACTAGTTGATGGTTGGAGTGTAGCTTCGTTAATAAATAGTTTTGCCCAGTTATATCAACAACCACTAATTGAGCAATTAAGCTATAAACTTCCTTATTATGGTGAATTTATTGCTAATGAAATTGAGGCAATTAATAATCAAGAACAGATTAAATTTTGGCAGAATTATTTAGATGAAATAGATATCAATTTAGTTAAATGGAATTTTACTAATAGTAAATCAGATAATGGTTTATACGTTGCTAATTATGAACTATCTCAGGAAGAGACGTATTTAATTCATTCTATAGTAAAAGAACATGGAGTAAGTGCAGATAGTATTTTTCTAAATGCTTATCTTAATACGCTAAGTCAATTTTTGAATAGCCAAGATGTTACGATTGGTTTAGTCGTAAATAACCGTTTAGAGGTAGAGCATGGTGATAGTTTGATTGGTCTATTTTTGAATACTATTCCATTTCGATTTAAGGTTACTAATTCAGCTAATAGCTATAAAGATATATTTGCCGAAAAAATCAAATTATATGAGTATAAGCATATTCCATATGCGATAATTAAAAATTTGTGTGGTAAAGATTTATATCAATTTGCTTTTAATTTTGTTAATTTTCATGTTCTTAGAGATAATGAGCAAATCGTTGAAAGTGTAAATGGCTTTGAAAAAACTAATATCCCATTTACATTAAATATTGTTCAAGAACAAGACACGTTTATATTGAGTGCAGTAGGACATGATAATATAATTGATCAGGAATATTTAAATTATTTGTTAAATTACATTTGTCACAATTTAAGATTAATAATTTTAGCTAGTGATAACAATGAGACATCTAACAAACTAATTAATGATGATTATCAGCAAATTGTGTATGATTGGAATAATACAGCTAAAGACTATCCAGCAGATAAAACAATTCATCAATTATTTGAAGAACAAGTTACTAAAACCCCGAATAATATTGCAGTGGTCTATGAATATACACAATTAACTTATGCACAGTTAAATGCTAAAGCAAATCAATTATCCCATTATTTACGTGAAACTTATCAAATTCAAGGTGATGATTTAATTGCTCTATGCTTAGAACGTAGTGAATTAATGCTAATTGCAATACTGGGAGTATTAAAAGCAGGTGGTGCATATGTGCCATTAGACCCAAGTTATCCAGCAGATAGAATTAGTTATGTGTTAAGTGATACTAAGGCTAAGGTATTAATAGCTAATCAGATTAACCAAGATAAATTAGTTGAGATTATTAATAGTTTAACTATTATCAACGATAAAGATGAACAATCATTATTATTAAATCAAACTATCAGTAAGCAAGTTGCATTAGAATTAATTGATTCTAGTGAATTACAATATAAACTAGCTAATTATTCGGCAGATAATCCAGAAATAAATATAACAAGTAATAATTTAGCTTATGTAATTTATACTAGTGGAACAACAGGTAAACCTAAAGGGGTAATGATTGAGCATAAAAATGTAGGCAACTTAATTTTTAATACCATAAAGAATTCGAGACAAATTGATTTAAATTCTAAAGTATTAGCATTTGCTCCATACGTATTTGACTCATCAGTTGCAGAAGTTTTTCCTACATTAATAGCAGGAGCACAAATATTTTTGCTTAGTGAAAACAATCGTAAAGATTTAAATCAGATTAATA
>JBDLTW010000127.1:0-32482 GCA_039805605.1 Pseudomonadota bacterium | reverse complement strand
TTCAACTTGATTGCTTTGTTTTATTTTTATTTTTACCATATAAATATACATTCTAACAAATTTCCTCAATAAATAGTTAAAAAGATTAAGCCATCATTTTTTCAATCGGTAAAACTAAAATTGAACTAGCTCCAATACTTTTAAGTTTACTAATAGTGTCCCAAAATACCTCTTCTTTACTCACAACATGAACCGCAACTTTATTATCTATGCCATGTAGAGGGAGTATAGTTGGTGCTTCACAACCAGGTAGCAACTGTTTTAAACAAGATAATTTATCTTTATCTATATGCAACATAATATATTTGCTATCTCGTGCATCAATTACACTATTAAAACGGGCAATTAACTCATCAATTCGTTGTGTGATCTCAAGACTACAATCTTGACGAGCAATTAGTATAGCTTCACTTTCGAGAATAGTTTGTAATTCAATCAAACCATTCTCTTTAAGCGTTGTTCCTGTTGAAACTAAATCACAAATTGCATCAGCAATCGCAATTTTTGGCGCTAACTCAACCGATCCATGCATTAATAAAATTTTAGCTTCAATATTATGTTGTAGCAAAAAATCACTTAAAATATGAGGATAAGAAGTAGCAATAGTTTTTCCAGATAAATTTTCTAAATTTTTAATATCACTATCTTGTGAAACAGCTAAACTTAAACGACAATATGCAAATTTTAATTTAGCGACTACCTTAATTTGATGATGTGGATTAGCTAAAATATACTCATAATAACCATTTTCACCAACAATTCCAATATCACTAGCATTACTATCGACAAAACCAGGAATATCATCATCACGGATTAGCAAAAATGAACTATTCATTTCTGTAGACTGCATTAAATAATGATTTTTTGCGGGACGCAAATTAAAACTACACTTATTTAATAATTCTAAACTTCCTTCAGATAATTTACCTGATTTTTGCAAAGCAACTCGTAATTGTCGTTTCATAAATAGTACTCCCAGCGAAATAATTAATAAGATTTAGCAAAAATCATCTTCTTAGCATTAGTATTACCTGTAAAAATACAAACTCCTGTTTCTTGATTTTCTGCCAATGGCATACAACGAGCTGTAACTTTTAGTGGTTTAATAAATTGCTCGATTTGTACTTCATCACAGGCATAAGCACTTGCAAAACCACTATCAATATTTAATTCACCAGCAAAAAATTGGGTAAATTCACTCAATGAATTAATTGAATATATTTTACTATCTCTAAATTGTCGAGCTTTATTAAATAGATTATCTTGCATAGTCATTAACAATGTAACTGCATTCTGGATCAGGTCATCACGACTAATCGCTTGTTTATTGCCAATGCTATCTCGAGGAGCAAGCATTAAACTATTCTTTTCGATATCACGCATTCCTACTTCAATACGAAATGGCACACCTTTTTTAATCCATTCCCAAGATTTGCTACCACCAGCAATATCACGATCATCAATTAAAACTCTAATTTCATTACCTGCAAAAGATTGTTGCTCTAAATCCGTCTTTAATTTTTGACAATAATTTAAAACTATCTGTTGTTGCTCTTCATTACGATAAATAGGTTGAATAACAAACTGTTGTGGTGCAATGCGTGGTGGTAGGACTAAACCATTGTCATCACTATGCGTCATAATTAGACCACCAATCAAACGTGTTGATACCCCCCAAGATGTTGTCCAAGCATGTTCTAATTCACCTTCTTTATTTTGATATTGAATACCTGAAGATTTAGCAAAATTTTGCCCAAGAAAATGCGAAGTTCCTGCTTGTAATGCTTTACAATCTTGCATCATTGCCTCAATGCAATAAGTACTTACAGCACCTGGAAAACGTTCAAAGCAAGGCTTTTCACCTTTAATTACGGGCATTGCTAAAACCTGTTCGGCAAAATCAGCATATAAGTCTAAAATTAATTTAGTTTCAAGCAGAGCTTGATCAGCATCTGCATGAGCAGTATGTCCTTCCTGCCATAAAAATTCTGAAGTGCGTAAAAATAAACGTGTGCGCATTTCCCAACGCATAACATTAGCCCATTGGTTAATTAACAATGGTAAATCACGATAGGATTTAATCCACTTTGCAAAACTTTCACCAATAATGGTTTCACTAGTTGGGCGAATAATTAATGGTTCTTCTAATTCACCATCTGGTTTTAAGCCACCATTTTCTTCATCCGCAACTAAACGATGATGCGTTACTACAGCACATTCCTTGGCAAAACCTTCTACATGTTCGGCTTCTTTTTCTAAATAGCTTAAAGGAATTAGTAATGGAAAGTACGCATTAACATGACCAGTTTTTTTAAAACGTTTATCTAAGTCTTGTTGCATTAACTCCCAAATGGCATATCCCCATGGTTTAATTACCATACACCCACGCACAGCAGAATTTTCTGCTAAATCTGCCGCACTAATGACTTGTTGATACCATTCTGGATAATTTTGTTCACGAGTTGGTGTAATTGCTGTTTTTTGCATAAAATAAACTTTCTAATTAAAAAGAATTAATAATAGTTAATGCTTGTTGATGTAATATTTGATTAGCTGTGACTAAACATTCCCCATTGAAATCAGCTAAATTTATCGGTTCTCCTTGCCAATTACTAATTACACCACCTACAGTTTTAATTAATGGGATAATCGCCGCTACATCATAATATTGTAAATTAGCCTCTAAAATAAGATCAATTTGTCCAATAGCAAGTAAGGCAAAAGCATAAGCATCACCACCAAAAGCAGTTAATTTAACTTGCTTCTGTAGTCGAGTAAAACATTGATATTGTCGCTGACTAGTAAACATAAGTGGCGTAGTAATATTTAATCGAGCCATTGACAAAGTAATGATATTACGTTGATTAATTTGAGATAAAGGTTGTTGATTAAACCAAGCACCATTATTTAACCACGAACTAAAACGTTCATGACTAATAGCTTGATCAATTATCCCTAAAATTGGTTGCCCATTTTTTAACAATGCAATTAATGTAGTAAATGTTGGTTTTCCACAGCTAAAGGCAACAGTTCCATCAATAGGATCAATCACCCAACAATATTCACTTAAACTAACTTGATGATTAAACTCTTCGCCAATAATTCCATGCGTTGGATAATTTTGGCGAATTAGTTGGCGTAATTGTTGTTCAATAGCTAAGTCAGCAATAGTTACTGGTGATAAATTTTCTTTTTGTTCAATACTAAACTCTTGACGAAAATATTTATTACTAATTAATCTGGCTTCGTCAGCTAAAAAGTGAGCAAATTTAAATAATTGACTTAACTCTTCAACCATTATATTATAACCTTATTAACTTAATTTATCTTCTAATGCCGAATATTCATCTTGCATAGTGGTAAAATATTTGATTGTTTTCAATTTTAACTCATATGCAGCTTCTTCATTACATAAAATTAACGCCTTACGATGAAATTGAAGTGCCGTAATTGGGCACATAGAAGAGACTGAACCTTCAATTGCATGACAAACTGCAGGTGCTTTAGCTAAACCTTTAGCCAAAATTACCACTTCTTGAGCTTGCATTATCGTATCAATTCCAATAGTTAAAGCCAATTTTGGTGTTAAATTAATATCTCCAGCAAAGAAACGCGAATTAGCAATAATTGTTGATAAATTTAGGTCTTTGGTGCGTGTCTTTGATGCTAGTGATGAACCAGGTTCATTAAATGCTAAATGTCCATCTTCACCTACTCCACCTAATTGTAAATGGATACCACCAAGTGCACTAATCTGATCTTCATATTTGGCACATTCGGCATCTAAATCATAGGCATTACCATTTAAAATATGAATATTTTGTGGCTGAATATCTATATATTGAAAAAAATTATGATGCATATAATAATGATATGATTCGGGGTGATCCTCAGCTAAACCAACATATTCATCCATATTAAAAGTTACAACGTATTTAAAACTAACCTTACCTTCTTGATTAAGCTTGATTAATTCACGATACATATCTAATGGAGTAGATCCCGTTGGCAGACCCAAAACAAATAAACGTTCAGCAGTAGGTTGGAATGAATTAATTTTTTGAGCAACATAATGAGCCGCCCACTTACCAAGATTATGTTGTGAAATTAATAAACGCATAATTGAAACTCCTTAATTTAACTAATTAATTCTGTTGTAGATTGTGTAAATACAGTTGCTGTAGCTCTTTAGCTAAACGCTTAGTTGACACGGGGTATAATGTTTTAATTTCTTGAGCAAAGAATGAAATACGTAACTCTTCTATTTTATATTTGAAGTCATAAAGTTGCGTCAAAACTTGGCGCTTGGATAATTCCAATTCATCAACATAATCATACCATTGTTGATATAAATTACTTACTTCATCCTCTAACTGCTCAAAGCGCATTGGCGAATTGGCATATTTAGTTAATCTTAGGATAATTGCTTGTAAATAGCGTGGATAGTTTTGTAAATATTCAATCCTAACACTGCGCAGGAAATTTGGATAAATTAAATCATCCAATTGTAATTCAATTATCTCATGTAAAGGATGCTGGGCATTTAATTGTGATCTAATTTCAGCATATAATTGAGCAATTGACGTAAGTAAATTATTAATCAAATGTATTCCTTCACTAGTTCTAGCTCGTGCCTGAACTAGCCACTGCTTAAATAAAGTTTCAGTTAATGGAAGTTGCCAATCAATTAATGGCGCAATTGCCCAATTTAATACGTAATTTTTAATATCACGAATTAGATCATTATTAGTATAAATATTGCGTAGATTTAAACTAATTGAAGCAAAATTAACTAATTTCTTTTGTTCTAAGTAACGTTGTTGCTCGTACATTTGCAATTTAAATAAAGCAATTAAACCTTTGCTACTGTTAATTTTAGCCGCATCTAAATTAGCAATAACCCCATAACTAATAGAACCATCAGAAGCTAACAATAAACTATAATAACCGCCAATAGTTAAATTTTGGACTGGCGTTAATAAATTAGATAATTCAGGAATATAACTAGTAATATTATCAATTTGTTGCTGACTAGTCTGTTTAAGTAAAATTTGATCAATTAATGGTGCTAATTGTTGCTTTATTTCAGCTAAATCATCACCTTGAGCCATGATCTTTTTCTGATGACGAATTTGAAAATGACAATATAAGTGCTTAGGAAATTTAATTTTAACTAAATCTAGATAGTTTAAATCTAGTTGCTTAATTTCTTTGGCAAACTTAATCCACTGTTGTAATAAACATAATTTTGAATTTGCATATTCAAGAAATTGAGTTACACTTTCATTAATAGGGTTAAATTGTAGACGTAAAGTTTTAGGCAAACTTTTGATTAACCAAGTTATTTTTTCACGGATCATCCCCGCGACTAACCACTCAAATGGTTCTTCCGTTAATAATGCTAATTGCGCTAAATCAATTATTGCTGTCACACCATCATCTTGACGCAGATGATCAAAAACATAGTGTAAACGTATTTGTTCACCATTATTAAGAATATGATCAGGAAATAAGCTTAAATCTTCAATAGAATTATTTAAACGTTGAATTAAATCAGCCAAATTTAATTTAAGCACATTTGGTGGTGACTGATTAATAAATTGAGTTAAACTTACATTATCACATACATTATCTGGTAAATTTTGCCTATAAAAATTATATAATTCATCATCAATAATCGCTAAAGATGTACGTAGTTTGTCCTCTAATTTAGTTAATTGATAAACTACTTGTTGATTATGTTGAATAAATTTATAGTTACTTGGTAGATCCATTGCCACCAATGCTTGTTTTATAAAAATATCTCTAGCTAGAACTTGATCAATCTGAGCATATGAAACTTTACTCTGGCTAATTAATAAGCCATATAGTAGAGAAGATTTAGTTGCAATTACTTCACCACGTTTTTTATCCCAATGTTGATTAGTATAAGTATATTTATATAAATGTTGAGCAATTTGGTTTAACCAATCTGGCTCAATTTGGGCATTTATTCGGGCATATAAGCGTGAAGTATCAACTAAATTAGCACTAACCATCCATTTTGCACTATCTACTATTGAACTAGGATGAAGATAAAATTTACGTGCATTTGTGCTTAAATAATAATTTTCTACTAAATCACGTTGACCAATATTCAAAATAAAACCAGTTAATAAAGCACTATGTAAGTTAGTATAATTAGCTGCTTGACTATTTTCACGATAGTTAAAACAAGCTATACTTTCTTTTAATTGTCGGTGTAATTCATGCCATTCTTTTAATCTAACTAAAGAAACAAATTGCTTATGACAGATTTCTTGTAGTTTTTTGTTTGATTTTTTATGCTCTAACTGTTGATGGTACCATGTCCATAAATTTAAAATTTGATTAAATTCAGATTTTTTGTCTTGCCAAATACTATGGCGTTCTTTAGCCAGTTGTTGATGTTCTAGAGGAGTATCCCGAGGATCTTGGATTGCCAGAAAACTACAAATAATTAATACTTCGTGTAAACAAGCAAATTGTTCAGCACCAGCAATAATAATTCTGGCTAATTGCACATCAATTGGTAGGCGGGATAATTTACGCCCTAATCCAGTTATTTTCTGCTGTTGATCAATAGCTCCAAGTTGAAATAAAGTACGTAATCCATCATTAAATGCTTTGGTTTCAGGTTGGTCAAGAAAATTAAATTGAGTTGGATCACCTAATTCTAAATCTAAAAGACGTAAAATCACATTTGCTAAATTACTTCTTAATATTTCTGGCTGAGTAAATTGTGGACGTAATAAAAAATCTTGTTCACTAAATAAACGAATACTTAAACCATGACTTTGACGTCCAGCTCGACCACTACGTTGGGCACATGAAGCTTGGCTAATCGGCTCAATCTGTAATTGTTCTACTCGATTACGTAAACTATAACGTTTCACTCGAGCCAAACCACTATCTATAACAAATTTAATATTAGGAATAGTTAATGAAGTTTCTGCGATATTAGTAGCTAAAATAATTTTTAATTGACCATCATTCGCAAAAATTTTACTTTGTTCTTCATTATTTTGGCGTGAAAATAAAGCTAATAAGTTATATCTACGTAATTCAGTTTTACGTAAATATTGTAAGCAATATTTAATCTCACGTTCGCCAGGTAAAAAAACTAAACCATTACCTTGTTCAACACTTAATGCACTACTAATCGCTTGATAAATCTGTTGATTAAGATTAAGTTCCTCATCCGTAGATAATGGTTGATAAATAATATCTACAGGATAAGTTTTACCACTAACATTAATAATTGGTGCATTGGCAAAAAATTTAGCTAATTTGTCATTCTCCATAGTCGCTGAGGTAATAATAATTTTTAAGTCAGGACGTTTTACCATCAATTGGCGTAAATAACCTAATAAAAAATCAATATTTAAACTACGTTCATGGACTTCATCAATAATTAAAGCACTATAACGCAAAAGTAAACGATCATGACGAATTTCTTGTAATAAAACCCCATCTGTCATTAGTTTTAAGGCAGTACTTGGCGAAGTTCGATCATGAAAACGCATTTTGCAAGCCACTAAATTATGCAGATTATTATCACAATTTAATTCTTCAGCAATTCGACGAGTTAATGAATGCGCCGCAATTCGGCGTGGTTGAGTATGACCGATTAATCCTGTTATACCATAACCCATGGCTAGTAGTAATTTGGGTAACTGCGTAGTTTTCCCAGATCCAGTTTCGCCACAAACTATTACTATTTGATTATCTTTAATTAGTTGTTCAATCTCTGTTAAAGCCTGAGCAACTGGTAAATTATTGGGGTAACTAATTGTTAAATTAGTTAATAAATCACGACGTAAAGCTAAATTAGTTAACTCATTTTCAATTTTAGTAACTAATTTAGCTAATTGTTGTGGGCGTGATTTTAGCTTAGCTAAATTACGCAACCAATAATCAGTATAATTAGAATGCGTCTGTTTAATTTGCGTAATTAAAGCAGTTAAATCCATTGTTTAGTTAAATCCTAAGCACTAAGTTGTTGTTGTAGCCATGTAAGCAATTGTTGATTATATTGACTAAACATCGAGTTTACTCCATCAACTAACCCTTTTGGTCCCGTTGTAGTTGGCGTTACCTGATCAAATACTTTGGTGGCAATAACCTGATTGCTATCAATATTAATTAACTGAGTTGCTAAAATCATATGCGCTTGAACTTTGTTATGTTCTGTAGGATTAATTTCCTGACGCATTAATACTAAAACAGTGACCAAGCGATATTTAGCATTAGCTAAAGCATTACTGGTTACTACATTTTTAAACATACACGATGCGGAAATATTTTTGATAATTTCTTGAGTGATTAATTCAGTAGGTTCACTAATCCATTGGCTATAACCAAAACTATTAATTTGGAAATCGCTTTCAGTATAATAAAGCTTACTCAAATTATATGGCTGAAACGCCCTAGTTGGTGAAACATAAATAATCCCTAATTTAGCATCTGCACTACAATTATTTTTTGTTGAACTCGAACCTATATTTTTATCTGCAATAATATAATTGGTAATTGGACGAATTTTTACAGGTTCAAAAATACTACAACTACTTAGGTTAATTCCTAAAATCAATACGCCACTTAATCTTAATAATTGTTTAAACATTTCCTTACTCCCCTGGACCTGCAACTGGTGCAGCTTTACCACGCACTAATGCTGATGGATTTTGATTAATTAATTTAACTAACTCATTAAATTGTAAAGTTACATTATTCATATTGGTAACCACTTGATTAATATTGGGTAATAAAATAGTATTAACATTACGTAATGTATTATTTTGTACTGAATTTAATAAGCCATCAAAACTTTGACTATTTTTTTGTAATGCTTTAGATAATTCAGATAACTGTACAATTGCATCATTTAAATGTGCAGTATTTTCATTAACATTTTGCAAAACTTGACTAACCATTGCAACCGATTTAGCAATTGAACCTGATTGACTAGCAACAGCTCCTGTTACTTGATCCATATTCTTAATAATATTAGTCATATGTTGTAAATTTTGCTCATTTAATAATACCTTAACTTGCCCTGATACATCATGAATATTAGTTGCTACACTTTGAGCTTGTGAAGATAAACTATATAGTAATGATGGCTCCGCTGGAATTATGGGATAAGGTGGAGTATTATGCGTTGCCAATGTGGTAAAAGTTTTACGCTCAGGATTTAAATTTAATGCTACATAAGACATTCCCGTCACGCCTTGGGCTTTAAGCGTTGCATAAGTTGCGGTAGTGATATTTAAACCATGATTAACCGCAATGTCAACATAGACATTACGTGGATCCTTATTATCTAAGCTAATTGCTTGTACTTTACCTACTTCAACACCATTGTATTTAATTACTGAACTCGTGGTTACTCCATCTACTGGTTCAGTAAATACTACTCGGTAAATATCATATTCTTTACGACTAGATGCTGAAAACCATAATAAGATTGCAATAATTGCACCAATTCCTAGTAATACAAAACTACCAACAATAAAATATTGTTTTTTATTTTCCATTATTCTTACCTTTCTTGTTGTGAATAATAAGCTTTAGCAATTTTACCTCGTTCACCATTAAAATATTGATATAAATCGGGTAAATCAGGACGATTAGCTGCATTAAGAACTGTATCGTGTAATGTAACATGCTTATTACTTAGATAAACAATTTCATGACTCATACGCCAAATTGAATCCAAATCATGGGTAATCATAATTACAGTCAATCCTAATTGTTGTTGTAAATTAATCATTAAACTATCAAACATTGCGGCACTATTTGGATCTAAACCTGCAGTTGGTTCATCTAAAAATAAGACTTTAGGATCTAACGCTAGAGTTCGTGCTAATGCTACTCGTTTTTGCATACCCGGACTAATCTGTTTAGGAAATTTATGATACGCAACTTCTTTTAACCCAGTTAAAGCTAATTTTTGATAAGCTAATTCTCGAGCAGTAGCATATGAAAAATCAGTATACTCTAATATTGGAAACATAACATTCTCCAGTACTGTATAAGAATTATATAATGCTCCTTGCTGAAACATCATACCCATCTGACTTAGTGCTCGTTTTGTCTCGGGATCTTCTAAATCATAGCTTGAAATTTTTTCTCCCATCAAATAGATTTCACCTTCGCTAATTGCCTGCAACATTAAAATCTCTCGAATCAATGTCGTCTTGCCACAACCACTTGCTCCAATAATAGTCAAAGTACGCTCTGGATAAATAGTTAAATTAAGTCCTTTGTGTATCCATTCACCATTGAATTGGGTGCCAAGATTTTTAATTTCAATAATGGGTTGTTGTTTATCTATACGCATTTAAACCCCCAGTGCTTTAAATAAAATCGCAAATAAAGCATCTACGACAACAATTAAACAAATTGAAATTACTACACTACGAGTAGTTTGTACCCCAATGCTATCAGCATTAGATTTAACTTTAAAACCACAAAAACTACCAACCATGCCTATTACCCAAGCAAAGAAAAAGCTTTTGATAATCCCCACCCAAAAATTATTAATTGATACATAAGTTTGTAATCGCAATAAAAACAAATGCCAATCAACACTTAATAATGGCTTAGCAAACAGCATTCCACCCAACATACTGGCAACATCAGCTAACATAGTTAAAATTGGCAAAGCAATTACCAAACCTATAACTTGTGGTGCAACCAAACGTCGCATTGGTGAGATACCCATAGTTTGTAAAGCATCAATTTCTTCTTGAACCTTCATTGTACCAATTGAAGCAGCAATTGCTGATCCTGTCCTTCCCGCAACAATAATTGCCGTAATTAATGGTGTGACTTCACGAAGCATTGCTATGCCTAAAAAATTTACTACATACACATTTGCACCATAAGTAACAAATTGAGGTGCCATCTGATAAGTTAAGTTAACCCCTAACAGAAAACTTAGCATTGCACAAATAAGAATACCACCTATACCAGCTCGTGAAATAGTTTCAAGAACCCCCTGCATATAGATTGAATTATTACGTTTGAATAAACTGATAAAAGTATAACAAAGTTGACCAAAAAAAGTAACTAATTGATAACTAGTTTTTGCACTATTTGCAATTACCTGATAAATTTCTTCCACCCAAGTTTTATGCTCTAAATTAATATTACTTGGTTTTACTTGGCTAAATTTCTCACTAAGAGAAAATAGTTTTTGATCATCAGGATGTAAATCAAGTTTTGCAATTTGATTACCCTGTTGCTTTAATACCGCCAATAATTTATGTAAAAAAAATATTCCTGTAGTGTCTAAACCTTGAATATTAGTACCATCAATGATTAAAGATTGCTGTTGAACATTACTTAGTTTAACAGTTAGTAGTTTCTCATCAAAACAAGACCATGTCCATTCACCACTTAGTTTAAGTACTTTAGACGTAGTATTATAGTCGATTTTAGCTAAATTTAATTGCTGTTTACGCTCGGCAGATAATTTTTTATACATTAATTTTCCTATTCCTGATTATTCAGCTCATTAGTTGTTAATGTTGCTACAGATGATTTATAACCAATTCTAAATAGCCAACAAATATAACTAATTGTAGTATATAACACAAAAAATCCATAAAAAACTTGTTCTGGATAGTAAAATAACAAAACTAATAAAGCTAGAAATAATAATAGAGCACGAAATGGTGCAGTTTGATGAAAATGAAACTCTTTAAAACTGTAGAATTTAATATTACTTACCATTGAAATTCCCGCAATTAAAGTTATAATTAAACCAGTATATAACATTAATGCCGAGTTTGCTTGATATTCATTACATAAAAAGACATATCCTACTACTAAAGCAGCCGCTGATGGTGAAGGCATCCCTTGAAAAAATTTTTTATCAACAACATCAATCATAACATTAAATCTAGCTAAACGCAATCCTGTACAAGCACAATAAACAAATGCAACTAACCAGCCAATTTTACCTAAGTAATGCAAACCCCAATTAAAAACTATCATTGCAGGGGCGGCACCAAATGCCACCATATCTGCAAGGCTATCTAATTCGGCACCAAATGGTGATGAGGTGTGAGTCATTCGGGCCACACGACCATCTAAACTATCTAAAATCATTGCAAATAAAATTGCTAAACCAGAATGATAAAAATCACCACCAATTGAATGGATCATAGCATAAAATGCACTAAACATTGAACTTAGTGTAATCATACTAGGTAATAAATAAATTGGTGAACCTTTAGCACGCTGATTATTGATTGGTGCCATTATTTCTAATCCATTCTTGCAATAATTGTTTCAGTTGCTTGTACTTTTTGCCCCAAGCTAACTAAAGGTTTTGCATCTATAGGTAAATAGACATCAACCCGTGAACCAAAACGAATAAAACCGTAACGTTCACCACGAGTTAACCATTGACCAGGTTTAGTGTAGCATAAAATGCGTCGAGCAACTAATCCCGCAACCTGAACAAAAGTAATTTTATGACCATTGTCTAATTTTACAATTACCGCATTACGTTCATTTTCTGTTGAAGCCTTATCAAAATCAGCATTAATAAATTTGCCAGGGAAATATTTAACTTCTAATACTTCACCATCAACTGGAGAACGATTTGAATGCACATTAAATACATTCATAAAAATACTAATTTTTAATGCTTCAACTTGTTGATATTCATCAAAAGATTTTTCTACACAAATAACTTTACCATCAGCAGGTGCTAAAATAACTCCAGCATCTTGAGGAATTACCCGCGCAGGATCACGAAAGAATTGAATAACAAATGCAGCAATCAAAATGAATGGCAAGGCAACAATGAAATTGGTCAGCCACATCATTAATAATGCGACCCCAACACTAATAGCAATAAATGACCAACCTTCTTTAGCAAATTGTGGGTGTGGATAATGTTTCAATGGAAACTCCTTAAAAAAATCAATTTTAAAAAATATACAATTAATCGTGAATACTCCCGATTATATCATTAATGTCAATATTTTTGCCAGATTTAGCAACTACGGCATCAGAAGCATCTTGATTAGCTTCATTATTATTAACAATAGGAACACTAGAGTCATTATTATTCGTAGTTAAATCTGGATAACTTTCATCTGTAGCTAAACTCCCAGAGGCATCTTGTTTACCAACTACGCTACCTTGATAATAATATTCGGTATCACCTTTCCATGTACCATTAGGTTCACTAATAATACCTTCTGGCATCGCTAAATTGCGTTGTGGAATATGCGCTAGAGCCCCACGCATAAAGTCAATCCAAATCGGCAAGGCTAATGTTGAACCATACTGACGACCTAAACTTTTAGGTTGATCATATCCAACCCAAGTAATAGTTACTAATTCTGGAGTATATCCGTCAAACCAAACATCTTTGGCATCATTAGTTGTTCCAGTTTTTCCTGCAATATCACTCCGATGCAATTCTTTCCAAGCTCGAGCTCCTGTACCATATTTTGCCACATCTTGTAAAATACTATTCATAATGAACGCATTACGTGGATCAATTGCTGGAGTTTGTTGATGTGCTTGAATAGGTTGCGTTTTTGCTAAAAGTTTACCTTTATTATCCGTTATACGATCAATAAAATAAGGTTCAACTAAATAACCTCCATTAGCAAACACACCATAAGCCTGAGCCATTTGAATAGGTGTTACTTCATTAGCACCTAATGCCATGGTTAAATAAGGTTGAAATTGTGATTCTGAAAAACCAAATTTGCTAACATAATTAATTGCATATTGTGGACTAATCGCATTAAGTAACTTCACTGTAATTAAATTTCTTGATAAAGTTAAACCTTGACGAAGTGAAATTGGTCCCAAAAACTGCCCATCATCATTTTTTGGACACCATTGATCATTACCACTAGGAAAACATGCTGGACTATCATCAATAATTGTTTCCGTAGTAAATCCCTTATCTAAGGAGGCTGAATAAATAAATGGTTTAAAACTTGAACCTGGTTGACGATTAGCTTGCATCACATGATTGAAACTATTCGCATCAAAATCAAAACCACCCATTAATGCTTTTATCGCACCATTATTAGGGCTCATCGCAACTAAAGCACCCTGAACCTGTGGTAATTGACTAATTTGCCATTTTTCGTTAACTTGATGTACCCTAATTACTGAACCAGGTAAAATTGCTTTATCGCTATTGTTTAGAAATTTACGTACCCAAGTTAGTTGTTTACCCGTAAATTCATGATGTTCACCATTACGTAAAATCACCTCAATTAAATCAGGACTAGCTTGTAAAACAATAGCAGCTTGTAGATCACCATAATCAACTAAATTATCAAATAAATTCAAGGCTGTTTGATCTAAGTTTGTATCCGAATTAGGTGGTGTTAAATCTAAACGTTGCTCAGGACCGTGATAACCAGTTGAAGCATCATAATTTAGCAATCCTTTGCGTAAAGCATTATATGCCTGTTGTTGCATTTTACTATCTATTGTTGTATAAACTTTAAACCCAGCCGTGTAAATGCTATCACCATAAGTAGGATACAAATATTGACGTACCATTTCGGCAATGTAACTTCCCGCATCAGTTGGATCATTATGCGAACCATGAATTACGTGAATTGGTTGATTTAGTGCCTGTTGATACTCATCTTGTGTAATATAACCATGTTTTAACATACGTGATAAAACATACAATTCTCGCTCATGAGAACGTTTAGGATTAACCACTGGATTATATGCTGAAGGTGCTTTAGGTAATCCAGCTAAAACCGCATATTCAGCAATGGTTAACTTGTCCAAAGGTTTACCAAAATAAGTTTCAGATGCCTCAGCAAAACCGTAAGCACGTTGTCCTAAATAAATTTGGTTAATATATAATGATAAAATTTGATTTTTGGTTAATGATTTTTCAATTTTATAGGCTAATAATACTTCATTAAATTTACGTGAGAAAGTTTTTTGCTTAGTTAAAAAGAAATTACGTGCAACTTGCATGGTAATCGTACTAGCTCCTGATTGCAAATGTCCAGATACAATATTACCTAAAGCTGCTCTGACCACCCCAACAAAGTCAACACCGCCATGTTCATAAAAACGTTCATCTTCAGCCGATAAAATCGCATCGACAAGTAATTTAGGCGTTTGATCGAAAGTTACATAAATACGATGCTCTTGACCAAACTGCCCCAATAATACTCCATCACTAGAATATACCTGAAGAGGTAATTTTGGTTGATAGTTTAATAATTCATCCATGCTAGGTAATTTAGGGTAAGCAGTAATTATAGTTACCCCAACCACTCCAGCAAGTAAAACAATAACACTAAAAATTAATACTAATAAAATAGTAATAATTGAGCCACGCTGTTGTTTAAATTTAGTTTTAATTATCATCTTAAAATGCCATTTTGAAAAAATTATTCCCACTCAATTGTTGCTGGTGGTTTACCTGAAATATCATAGACAACTCGATTAATACCTTTTACTTCATTAATAATACGATTTGCCACCTTAGTAATAAATTCAAAAGGTAAATTGGATACGTTAGCAGTCATAAAATCGCTAGTATTAACAGCTCGTAATGCAACCACATAATCATATGTACGTCCATCGCCCATTACACCAACGGTCTTAACTGGCATAAATACAACAAATGCTTGAGCAACTTGATTATATAAATCATGAGCATATAATTCTTCAATAAAGATATGATCAGCTTGTTGCAATAATGGCACATATTCAGGTTTAATTTCTCCCATAATACGCACTCCTAAACCAGGACCAGGAAAAGGATGCCGATAAATTAATTTAGGTTCAATGCCTAAAGATACTCCGAGTTGACGAACTTCATCTTTGAATAATTCACGCAATGGCTCTAATAATTTTAGATGTAAACTTTCAGGTAAGCCACCAACATTATGATGTGACTTTATATTATGTGCCGTATTAGTTTTGCTTCCTGCTGATTCTATTACATCTGGATAAATAGTTCCTTGAGCTAACCATTTAGCATTAGTAAACTTAGCTGCTTCGCGTTGAAAAATATCAACAAATAATTTACCAATTATCTTACGTTTTTGTTCAGGATCACTAACCCCTGCAAGTGCACTATAAAACTCTTGTTTAGCATCAATTTTAACAATATTTAAATTTAAATGCTGATTATAATTTTGCATAACTTGTTCTGCTTCATTATAACGTAATAAACCAGTGTCAACAAAAATACATTGTAATTGTCTACCAATTGCTTGATGAATTAATACACCAGCAACACTACTATCAACCCCACCAGATAAAGCTAAAATTACTGTATCTGAACCAACTTGTTGACGAATTTTATTTATTGCTTCTTCAGCATAATTCGGCATAGTCCAACTTGGCTGACATTGGCAAATCTCCCGTACAAAACGAGCTAATATGGCACTTCCCTGCTTGGTATGGGTAACTTCAGGATGAAATTGGACTGCATAAATTTTACGTTGAATATCTGCCATAGCCGCAATTGGACAACTTTCTGTTTGGGCAATTACCGTAAAATTTTCTGGCATTTGTGTAACTTTATCACCATGACTCATCCAAACTTGCAAATAATCACCCAAGCTATTAGTTCCATCACTCAAATCCGCAAATAAGCGACTGGTATATTGATTAATTTCTGCATAACCAAATTCACGTTTTCCTGAGCTTTCAACTTTACCGCCTAATTGTTGAGCAATAGTTTGCATACCATAACAAATACCTAAAATAGGTATATTTAAACTAAAAATTACTTCAGGAGCAAGAGGTGTATTATCCGCATAAACTGAATTAGGACCACCAGATAAAATAATTCCTTTAGGAGAAAACTCGCGAATAAATTCCTCACTAACCTCATAAGAATGTATTTCACAATAAACATTTAATTCACGTATTCTTCGCGCAATTAACTGGGTAACTTGGGAACCAAAATCTAAAATTAAAATTTTATCATTATGTATATTCATCTTTTATCCTTACTAATTAGAATTAAGTTTACAGCTAACTAAAGTTCCTTCATGTGAACCCATAACTACTTGTAATAAACTATCTGGTTTAAAAATACTACAAACATTAATATCTAAATTATTTTCTCGACATAATGCAAAAGCAGCCATATCCATTACCCCTAAATTTTGATTAATTGCATCATCAAAAGATAATTGGCTATAACGAATTGCATCAGTATATTTTTTAGGATCTTTATTATAAATCCCATCAACCTTGGTAGCTTTAATTAATAAATCAGCTTCCATTTGTAAGCCTCGTAAAGCTGCACCACTATCCGTAGTAAAAAATGGACTACCAACGCCACCGACAAAAATTACTACCTCATTTTTATCTAAAGCCTTTAACATACTTTCACGATTATAAGCTTTAATAAAACTACCAATTGGAAAAGCTGAAAAAATCTTTGCTTTAATTGCGTGTGCCTTAAATGAATCACGCAGTAAAATCCCATTCATTGCAGTGGCTAACATACCCATCATATCCGCATTTTCACGTTGAATACCAAGTTTGTCACTTCCTGCTACTCCGCGGAAAAAATTGCCACCACCAATTACAATGCCAACTTTAACTCCTAAAGATAATACTTGCTGAATTTGCTGAATAATAAATTTGACTGTCTCTGGATTTACTGAGTTTTGTCCTTCACCCATTAAGGCTTCACCTGATAATTTTAATAAAATCCGTGAATATTTAAGCATGGAACGACCCTTTAAAATTAAAATTAGTAATAATTATATCATAAAATGACCGTTAACAATAAGTTGTATTTTAGCTTTTAGAATTTAGTTAATTTAAAATAATAAATTACTAACGTGAGATAGATTGTTATGTTGAGATGAGTTAAGCCCATGGCATTGTTAATTTAAAATATATAGATAATTATTCCATTTAGCACTTAATCGTTTTTGTGCTCTAGCTAATTTCTTCTGGTACTTAATTAATGCCTTTAAAGGTTTTACTTTCTCACCATCTGAAGTAACTAAAAAATCCGTTAAACCTAAATCAATACCCACTGTTTTATCAACTTTGGGTAATGATTTAATCTCAACCTAGGAACAAAAGGATACAAAATATCTATCAGCACAATCTTTAGCAATTGTTATGCTTGAATGTTTACCCTCTAATGGACGTGACCATCTAATATTAATAGGCTCAGTTGATTTAGCAATATACAATTGACCATCTTTTAAGTGGTAAGCAGTACTCATTAATTTAAATGATTGATTGCTAGATTTTCGTTTGAAATTAGGATATTTAGCACGTTTAGCAAAGAAATTACTAAAAGCAGCATCTTGTGAACGCAGTGTTTGTTGCAAAGCTACTGAACTAACATTATTCAACCAGCTAAATTGTTCTTGATTTTTAAGCTCAGTTAAATGAGCAGAAGATTTGCTATAGTTAATTTTATTCCCATTCAGAGAATATTCTTTATTACGCCAATCAAGTAAATTGTTCCAGACCACACGAACACATCCAAATGTTTGAGCTAATAGCTGTTTTTGTTCCGCTGTAGGATATATTCTGTATTTATAGACTTTGTTTTTCATGATGGAGTTATTATATTATAGTTGATTTACAAAATTCAAGCTGGTTATTAAATAGCCTTACTCGCAACAAGCTACGATAGTTTAGCGCCTTATATCCTCCCCCTGAAGGGGGAGGTTTTACGGCGTATTGGATAATAATGACGGTTTATTTTTCATTGATAGATAGTAGATTTAATTTTCGTGGTTAGATGATGGTAAGTCAATGGGGAAATCAATATTGTCTAATTTGTAAATATCTTTAGCAAAATGAGTACCACTTTCATCTACCCATATAGTCTGATAAATAATATGAATTGGGAAAGGTGTACTTAACTTAATTTGGCGATGTTTGCCTGTATTAATTGCTTGATCCAATTTATCATTATTCCAATTTTGCATACCACTTAATAAATATTCTGCTAAATCGTGTGGCTTACCAACCCGAACGCAACCATGGCTTAAACTACGATTATTGTTACCAAATAAAGTTCGATTTGAGGTATCATGTAAATATATACCACACTGGTTAGGAAAAATAAATTTTAGTTTACCTAAGGCATTTTTTACGCCTGGATCTTGACGTAGTTGATAAGGAAAACTATTTGGCTTAACTTGATCCCAATCTATACTACTAGGAGAAACTTGGCTATTTGTGCGAATGTCATAAACCTTAATGGCGTGTTTGCTTAAGTAATCAGGATCATCTTGAATTTTGGCTAAATATTCTTGAGTTGCAATTCGCCGTGGAATACCCCAGTATGGATTAAGCTCAATATTAGTTACTTGACTATTAACGATACAAGTTTTATTATCTCCACCACTGCCAACAATTACAGGCATAGTAAGTTCAGTTGTCCCATTATTGATAATTTGTAATGAATAGCTGGGAATATTAACTAAGATGTATTGACTTTCCCACTGTTGTGGTAACCAACGTAATCGATCTAGATTAATAGAAATTTGTTTAATGATTTGCTCAACGGGTTGATTTAAAGATTCTAAGGTTAGTTTATCTACATTTCCTGTTACTTTTAAACCATGTAACTGCTGATAGTGTTTAACTGTATCAGCTAATTGAGGGGTGAAATTATCTGGATTATCATCGTCAATTGTATAATCTTCTGTTTTAGCTAAACGCTGCTGTAATAAGTTAATTCGCTGATTAGTCTGTCCAAGTTGAAGAGTTGGTCCATTTGGAATACTTTCCCAGCCTCCATCTTGTTGTAATTCTTGATATTTGGCTAGTTCCTGTTTAAGCTTGGTATATTGAGCCAAGTTAGGCGTTAATTTAGTTAGGCTACTAATTATACTTTGCTGTATTAATGCATTATTAAGAAAATTTATAGGATTAAAATTATTACGCATTACGTTCCATGTCGGATATGCTTGCAATGGGTTAATTTTACCCATAGCTAAATGTCGTGTATATAATAAATAAGCATCAGTTAGGGTTAAGTCAAAATCAATTAATAATTGTGAGTGCTGTTTAGCATCAAGATCAGGCTTAGCTAGACTTTGTTGTAATTGTTGTAATTGAATTAAATGATAATCTTGAGGATTAAGCCCATCTTGATAGCTATTATTTAGAATATTAATTACTGTATTAGCTTCAGGAACTATATTATTATGTTTTAACCAAACTGCTTGATAATTACGTTGTTGATAAAATTGTTCGGTTAAATTCAAACTGCAACGTAAATCTTTAGTGCACTTAATTCTTTGTTTGGCTATTTTTGCTGCTAAAATACGATTAGCAACACCTGATTCAAAATTAAGATTATCAGCCATGCTAATATTACTATAGGCTAAGCTAATAATTATGCTAATTAGACGCAGTAATTTGTGATATTTCACAATATAAATTCCTTCGAGTAAAAAATTTAATTAGTTTCGTGGCAAATAATTAAGGTTACATAACCTATAAATTTTAATTCACGAATTTGGTTTGGAATAATAAAATGATCGCCTTTTTGAATGCTTTGACCATTGAGAATTGCTTTGCCTTCAATTACACTGACGATTAAATAATTAGTCTTGATATTATTTAATTCTAAGTAATCATTAATAGTTAATTTAGTTACTTGGAAATATTGATTAGTTGTTAAATTAGTTACCTGTGCTTGAGGTGTTAAATTTTGACTAACACATGAATTAGTATGATTACGGTGTGGACAATTAACTACAGCAAATGCTTTATCTAAGTGTAATTCACGTAAATTACCTTGATCATCAGTTCGATCATAATCATAAATTCGATAGGTGGTATCAGAAGATTGTTGGATTTCTAAAATTAAAGCACCAGCACCTAGGGCATGAACAGTTCCAGTTGGGACATCAAAAAAATCACCTGTTTTAATTGGCGTTGTTTTTAGTAAACTGCTCCATTTACCTGCCAAGGCTAATTGTTTAAATTGATCAGATGACTGCGCATTATGTCCATAAATAATTTGAGCTTGTGGTGTTGCATCAAGCACATACCAGCATTCTGCCTTACCTAAATCATGTTCAACTTCTTGGGCAAATTGATCGTTAGGGTGTACTTGTACACTCAATTTATCATTGGCATCAAGAATTTTAACCATCAATGGAAATGGTCGAGGTGTAGTGTTAGCAAATAATTCTGGGTGCTGGTGCCATAATTCAGATAATTTAATCCCCGCATATTGACCATTTCGAATTCTAGTTTCACCATTAGGGTGTGCGCTGATGGCCCAGCATTCGCCAGTTTGGTTGCTAGGAATTGAATAACCATAATTAGTTTTTAATTTATAGCCACCCCAAATTCTTTGTTTAAAAATAGGTTCAAGAAATAAAAGTTCCATATGAATTTATCCCACTAAAGTATAAGATTAACGATTAAAAAACCACGTTTGCTTAGCTAAATAGCGTTCTAGATAAATACTATTAACTAAACAGATTAAAGTAGTAATTAGACAAACTATAATAATATAATGATAATTATGTGTAAGAGCTAATAAACTACTGCTCCATAGTGGTGTAAGACCACCACCTATTAATGAAGCAATACTAAAACAACTAGCTACACCGCTGTAACGAATTGTTACAGGAAATAAATCCACTAAAATTCCCCAATAGACACCGTTAATTCCACCAACAAAAATGGATAAGAGAATAACTGCAATATATAAATTATGTAAATTATTTAATGGCAACCAATCAATTAAGATGCTAATTAAAGTAATTAAAATAGCCAGTAAACAAAATTTAATAATTATAACTGGGTTGATTTTACTCGCCATAATCGAGCTCAAAATAATTATAATTGATATGCTAAGTGCACCTACAGAGCTAACATTACTAGCAATAGCTAAATCTAAATTAAGAAATTTAATTAATAAATTTGGTAAAAACACATGAAATACCGAGGTAATTAATGATGCGATTAAAACCAAAGTGATGCCCATGAGCAATTGTCGACGATGTGAAGTTATTAATTGTAATATAGGAATTTTTTGTACTTGATGGGTGGCTTTAATTTGGTTAAATGCACTGCTTTCGGTTAAATTTTTACGCACATAGAAGCCAATTACGGCTAAGCCACTACCTGCTAAAAATGGAATTCGCCAACCAAAGCTATATAAAAAATCGTGACTCATGTGGCTTAACATCGCATTAATTGCCCATGAACCAATTGCGATACTTATATTAGCACCAAAAGGCATCCATGCACTATAAAAATAATAATTTTTGTCTTGATAAGTTTCGGCAATATAGGTCACTGATCCTGGCATTTCAGCCCCAGAAGATAGCCCCTGAAAAATACGTGATATAACTAAAATAACTACCGCCAAATAGCCAACTTGATGAAAAGTTGGGGATAAACCAATAATTAAAGATGGAATTGCGGTCATTAAAATTGAGAGGCTAAAAATAGATTTTCTACCATATTTATCACCTAGGCTCCCTAAAATAATTGCGCCAACAGGTCGGAGCATATAGCTAATCGTAACTGTCATATATGTAAAGGTAATTGCTAACCAACCAATTGTTCGGGGGAAAAATAAATCGGCAATTACTGTAGATAAAAATACAAAAACAAAAAAATCAAAGATTTCAAAAACATTACCAATACTAGTAGCTAAAAATAATTTACGCTGATTAGTTAATTTAGTAACAGAATTATGATGCATTATTATACCTCGAGGTAGTTAAGGTGAACTAGTTATAAAACCTCAATTATAGCATATTTGAGATTAATTTTTCTGGTGATATTTGCTTGGATGGTAAATGAGCTTAAGAGTAAAAAATCCATCTTGATTGATTTTTTACTCTATTATCTTATATTGTGGAAGTAAGTTGGTTTAGTTATTGTGTTTTTTGGAAAACGATAGTATAATATAGGTATTGTGACTTAGTCAAGTAAAATTAATCAAGTAAAATACTGCCAAAAATTCTAGGATTATTGATTAAGAGCAATAGTAGTCAAGTATTTAAAGTATTTAATAAAATACATAATTGCTGGGTAAAAAATTCATTTACCTTGAGTATTATAAAAATATTTCGCTCATCAAGAGAGTTTACTGTGGTAATCAAAAATCAAGCAAGATTTACCTATAGAAAAATAAATATAGATCCAAGTATTCAAAAATCTGCGCTGAATTAAAAGTCGTTTGTTCTTTATTGTGTGGTAAGATTTAAAGTATGTGAAGATTAAATTGTGTTATAAGGTTTATTTATGAAATTAGTTTATGGCTTATGTGGCTTATTAATTAGTAGTAGTTTATTAAGTGCTTGTAATAATGAGCAAAATCATCCGCAGAATTTATTACGTGTTGATATAGGCGCTGAGCCACCAACTTTAGATCCAGCTAAATCTGAAGATATGAATTCAACGCGCATTATGTATGATTTATTTGCAGGTTTAGTTGATTTTAATCAGCAAAATCAACTAATTCCTGGTTTAGCTAAAAAATGGGAGGTATCATCTGATGGTAAAACTTATACTTTCCATTTGCGCGATAATTTAAAATTTTCTGATGGTAGCCCAATTAGTGCTAGTGACTTTGTTTATTCATGGCGACGCTTAGTTGATCCACATTTAGCATCTAGTTATAATATGTTGTTATCTGGGGTAGTAAATGGTCAAGATATTATTAATGGTAAAAAACCGATTACGGATTTGGGCGTTGAAGCTCCAAATGCAACTACATTTGTGGTGCATTTAGTTAATGCCGATAGTTCTTTTTTAGATAAAATTACTTTACCTAATTTAGGCGTAGTATCAGCAAAAAACATTCAGAAATATGCTAAAAAATGGACTGATCCTAGTAATATGGTTACTTCAGGTGCATACAAATTAACTCAACATGTGGTTAATGGTTATGTTTTAGCGAGTAAAAATCCTTATTATTATGATGCACAAAATGTCGCAATCAATCAAGTTAAATATTTTCCTTATATTGATGCAAATTCAGCTGTTGCAGCGTATAAAGCAGGTGATTTAGACACTACCTTTGAATTATTACCAATTGAACAATATAAACAATTAAAAACTGAATTTAAAGATCAAGTACACACAGTACAGCTTGAAGCTATGGCTTTTTATGATTTTAATATGCAAGATCCTGAATTGGGCAAAAATTTAAAATTACGCCAAGCTTTATCAATGGCGGTCGATCGTGATGCATTGGTTAATAACTTATTCCAAGATGGTAAAAAACCATTATATTCAGCAGTAACTGCAACCGTCAGTAATGGTCAATATGCATCTTTAGCATATCCATGGGCAACATGGTCACGAGAGAAACGCTTAGCTCAGGCTAAGCAATTATATAATGAGGCTGGATATAGCGTAGCTAAGCCATATAAGGTTACAATGCTTTATACTAATGATATGTATAAAAAAATTAGTATAGCTTTAGCCGCTATGTGGAAAGATAGCTTAGGTGTCCAAGTAACGTTACAACCACAAGATTGGAAAACTTTTTTACAATCTCGCCATACTGGACAATATCAAATTGCTCGAGGTGGTTGGTTTGCTGATTACAATAATGTAACTACATATACATTATTATATAAGTGTGGTAGCACTATTAATGATACACATTGGTGTGACAGTGAATACAACCGCTTAATTAGTCAGGGTGATATGGCAGTTAATAAAGCAGAGCAATATAAAAATTACTCTCAAGCCTTACAAAGAGTTCAAGATGCTTATATTGTATTACCATTATTTCAGTTGACTTTTGATCGTATGGTTAAACCGTATGTCAAAAATTATCAGTTAGATAACAATTACTTAGATCGAACTCAAAGTAAATGGTTGAAATTTAATTAAACTTAGTTGAGATAATACCCATAATTTTTGTTAATTTGAAAGGCTTAAATGCAATTAGTTCCACAACTAGAGGAGTTGGTACTACAGTTTCGTGAAATTTCATCTCTTGCAACTAATTTAAATAAACCATTATTAATTAGTGACGCTCGCGATGCTTTGGCTATGTTAACTAAATTTTATGTTACGGATATCCCCAACTTGATCCAAACTTACGATGGTTTTATTAATCGTCAAAATTATGCTATACCTGTGCGAATATATTATCCACAAGTTGATCAGCAATTAAAAGTTGCTGTATTTATTCATGGAGGAGGACATAATGCTGGTAGTATTGAGGTTTATGATCCAATTTTACGTAAATTAGCAAAAACCACGAATTGTATTTGGTTGTCAATTGATTACCGATTGGCTCCTGAATTTCCTTATCCGACTGGTTTAGAAGATTGCCGATCTGTGATTAATCAACGTTCAATTTTATTAGATCAACTAGGCATAAATTATTCTACAGATCAATTAATTATTGCTGGGGATAGTGCAGGAGGAGCATTATGTGCCTCTTTAACATTGGATTATGAATTTATTGCTACTAATCAAATTACGCAACAAATTTTAATTTATCCAAGTTTAGATTACAGTTTAAGTTTGCCGAGTACCCATAGTTTGGGTAAGGGGTATCTTCTTGAGCGTGATAAGATCGAATGGTATTTTAATAATTACTTTCAAAATAATGAGGATCGATGTTTACTTTCGCCACTGTATCAAGAATTACCCGCTAATTATCCAGCTACTTTAATTATTGGTGCTGAATATGATCCTTTAATTGATGAGGCAGTTGCGTATAATGAAAAATTACATGTGATGAATATTTCAAGCGAATTTCATAAAATATCAGGTGTGGTGCACACGTATTTAATGTTAGAAGATTTATGTTTAGCTGAATGTAAACATACATATAATTTAATCAAAAATTTTATCAAATAAACAGGAGAATTTTATGACAATCACGAAAATTGCTCTAGCATCAACTAATCAAGGTAAAATTAAAGAATTTCAAGAAATATTTGCACCATTAGCTATTGAAGTTATTCCTCAACAAGAACTAATGGTAGGTGAAATAGATGAACCATTTAATACATTTATAGAAAATTCTTTGCATAAGGCTCGTCATTGTGCCAAAATTACTGGATTACCTACCTTGGCTGATGACTCTGGTTTATGCGTAAATGGTTTAGCTGGTGCACCTGGAGTTTTTTCAGCACGTTATGCAGGTAGTCCTAAGTCTGATCAAAACAATATCAATAAGCTATTGCAAGAAATGCAAGATGTTAGTGATCGATCTGCGTATTTTTATTGTTTACTTACTTTATTACGATCGGCTGATGATCCACAACCTATTTTTGCTGACGGAGTTTTTGCGGGTGAAATTGCTCATCACGCTCAAGGTAGCAATGGTCATGGTTATGATCCTATATTTTATTTATCTGAATATCAAGCTACAGTTGCTCAATTAGATGCTCAGCTAAAGAATAAGATTAGTCATCGAGGTTTGGCTATTCAAAATTTATTAGAGCAACTTAAACGCTTTAATATGTTATCCAATGTACCGTAGATAAAAGATTTTATTCAACACGCCGTAAAACCTCTCCCTTCAGGGGGAGGATATAAGGCGTTAAACTAGCGTAGATTGTTGCGAGTAAGGCTATTTAATAAACCAGCTTGAATTTTGTAAATCAACTATAGTATAATAATTCCATCATGAAAAACAAAGCCTATAAATACAGAATCTATCCTACAGCGGAACAAAAACAGCGCTTAGCTCAAACATTCGGATGTGTTAGTGTGGTATGGAACGATCTACTTGATTGGCGTAATAAAGAATATTCTCTTAACGGTAATAAAATTAACTATAGCAAATCTTTTGCTCATTTAACTGAACTTAAAAATCAAGAGCAATTTAGCTGGTTGAATGATGTTAGTTCAGTAGCTTTACAACAAACACTGCGTTCACAAGATGCTGCTTTTAGTAATTTCTTTGCTAAACGTGCTAAATCTAGCAATCAATTATTTAGATTAATGATTACAGCCTATCGCTTAAAAGATGGTCAATTGTATATTGCTAAGTCAACTGAGCCCCTTAATGTTAGATGGTCACGTCCATTAGAGGGTAAACATTCAAGCATACCAATTGCTAAAGATTGTGCTGATAGATATTTTGTATCCTTTTGTTCAGAGCTCGAGATTAAATCATTACCCAAAGTTGATAAAACAGTGGGTATTGATTTAGGCTTAACTGACTTCAGATGGTGAGAAAGTAAAACCCTTAAAGGCATTAATTAAGTACCAGAAGAAATTAGCCAGATTACAAAAACGATTAAGCAAAAAACTTAAGGGAAGTAACAACGCAAAAGAAGCACGGCTTAAAGTTGCACGACTACATAATAAAATATCAGATAGTCGTAAAGATTTTTTGCATAAATTGTCAAGCAAACTAATCAACGAAAACCAAGTTATTAGTCTTGAGGATTTAAACATTGCAGGTATGCTTGGTAATCGTAAACTATCTAAAGTAATATCCGATGCAATTTGGAGTGAGTTTACCCGCCAATTAGAGTATAAAGCCAATTGGTATGGTCGAACTATAGCCAAAATCTCTCCTTGGTATCCAAGCAGTTAGATTTGCTCTAACTGTGGAGATGTAACAGGTAAAAAACCCGTTGCAGATTAGAAAATGGACTTGTGATTGCGGTTCAACACATGACCGTGATATATAAATGTAGCCATAAATATACATACCGCTGGACTAGCGGGAATTAACGCCTAGGGAGTTTCCTCTATTGGGGTTGAATGTAGTAATACAACCAACTAGATATGGAACGTTGAACTAGGAATCCTCGCACTTTAGGGCGGGGAGGATGTCAATTTGTCTATTAGGAGAATAATACCCTAGCTTTAGTGGTAGTGGGTAAGCTGTAGATTTCTATTAAGGCGGAAAAATTTAACGTTAAATTGTAAATTATGTTAAAATATGCCTTAATTGAAAACATATTTCTATTTTTATTTATTTAGTTTGATAGAAATATAGCTAGTCAAGAAAGGATACTTTTTAATGTCGAATAAATTAAAACTTATATTGGGGTGTGTGTTTTTATGTAGCGTAGTTAATAACGCAAATGCTAGAACAAATATCAAGACAAACACCTGTAAAATTATCTATGCTAAATCTAATAAAGTTATTCATAGTAAGAAGAAGTCAAAATCAACAAAAGTAAGTAAGCACTCAAAAAAATTGCTAAACAAGAAAAAACCTCATCGCAATAAATTACATCACCATCTGGTAAGAAAACATAGCCTAGATTATATGAATGGAATAGCCAGTTATTATTCTCCGAAATTTGTAGGTGCTAAAACAGCAAGTGGAGATAACCTTAATATGCATGAATTAACAGCAGCCCATCCACTTTTACCATTAGGCAGTAAAGTTAAGGTAACTAATTTGGCAAATAATAAATCAATCTATGTGGTAATTAATGACCGTATGCCAAAGCGAAGTGGTCATGTAATTGATTTAACTACCGCAGGTGCTAAACAGCTAGGAATGTACTCTAGTGGGATATCACATGTAAATTTAGAATTAATTTCTAATAATGAGTTTCAGCAATATAAAATGAAAGATGAAGCTAGTTTACATGCAAATCAAATTAATTTAACAGAAAGTTTAAATAAGTTAAATTCATCAGAAAGCACACATCTTGGTTTTGAAAGCCAAAGCAAATAATATTAATTAATGCCAATCTTGTCACATTGGTGGCTATTGTATGGCATTAATTAATTTCTGTTTTAGTGCAAGTGAAGTTCATTAAAATAATTCATTTCACTACCAGCAAATAAGTATTCTTTACATATATAAATCAAGAATTATTTAATTATAAATATATTATGCTACTGCTAAAATTTGTTTAAACTGTAGTAATAATAAAGCAAATGTGATTAAAAGAGAGATTACATATGTGAACATTGTGTTAGATTCACAAAAATCCATTAATGATCTTCTCAACGTGGAGACTGTAAGACTACCTATCGAGGAAGAAATATCAAGAAGCCCGATGCTTTAGCAACTTGTGTTGGATGTCATATACGTATGATTACCCAACACACCGTAAAACTTCACACTTTTCAGGGTGAGGCGTTAAGCTAGGTAGCTATTTTGGTGTTTTTTGTTGCTCAATAGATTGACGAATAATACCGATTGGAGTGCCACAGCACGAAGCTACAAAATAGCTAGGAGAACAAAGGGATTTTTGCTATTAAATTAGCTCTTGGTAATATTGGGAAATTGCTTTTTTTAATAGTCTAGATAGTCTTTTGAGACTATTAATTTAATAACGTTTTTGATAATTGAACGTATGGCGGATAATTGATTAATAAGTGGACGTATTCAACTTCACCATTAAATTCAACTAATTTAGCATGATAATCTAAACAGATATCAATAAAGATAGTTTGCATAAATTCTAAATGTTGTTTAGTAAAAATTTTTTGGCGATATTTGTTAACAAATACCAAATGCACGTGTAAATTAAATACGAAATGTCTAGCAGTTCTAATATCTTGCTTTGTGTTATGTGAATCGCTTGATTGTGTAGTTGTATTTTTCATAGAGCAATAGTATAATATAGGTATCATGGTTAAATCAAGTATAAAACAAAATAAACAACGCAAAGGTTACAAATTTAGATTAATTGTAGCTAATAGCGAAATCTAACGTCAACTCATTAAAATTAATTGCCAAATATCATACCATGTGTAGTTTTTTAGTAGCTACGTAATTGCTAAAATTTGCTTGAAAAATATTGAGAGTAATGCTAAATATAAATGAAAATATGTGATATATTGAAATGAAGGTATAAAATGAAATTATGGTCTAAAATAAAATTTTGTTGTTGGGCAAGTTTATTTTATTTCAACTATGCACAAGCTGACAATAATATTAAATTAGTAAATTTAGCTAGGTATAGTCAACAAGTAAGTAATTGGTTTAATCCACTTGATCCTGATTATGATAAAAGATTATTAAGTGAAAGTTACCAGCAACAACGTTTAGCTGATTTTTATCAGCATTATTATGCTAGTGATACTAAATCATTATCACCATGGGCTAGTAATTGGGTAAATAATCTTTTAGCTAATCATGAAAGTAATAATTTATTAGTACAACAAAAACAAGTTTTGGCTAAATTTAGCCAAAATAGTTTGTTGGCAATTGGTATGAATTATCATGTTTATTCGGTAAATTGGTTTGATAAAATTAGTGCTAATATGAATTTAACTGAGTCAATTAGTTTAAGCTATAATCCACAACAACGTGCAATTATTGTAGATAATACGTATTTACGAGTTTTACCAACTTCAGATCCTCTTTTTCATGATGCTAAAATTGCGGGTGAAGGTTATCCATTTGATAATTTACAAGATTCGGCATTATTTATTGGTCAACCTATTTATGTGGTAAAATATAGTCGAGATGGTGAATGGAGTTTAGTTATTAGCAATGATGGAGTTGGCTGGATTAAAACTAATAGTTTAGCTATGGTTGATGATAAGTTTATTGATCAATGGCAACAATTAGCTAAAGCGGGTATAGTTGGAGTTATTCAACAACATTCAGCTATGGATAAACAACATAAATTTCGTGCGATGCTATATAACGGAACTACTTTGCCATTGATTGAAAGTAACCTGACAGAGTTTCAAATTGCTTTACCTGTAGCTAATTTAGAGCGACAAGCATTAATCATATCAGCTTATATTGATATAAATTCAGGAGCTAAACTACCATTGGCATTTACGCAACGTAATCTTGCTACTATTATTTCTCATCAACTAGGTAAAACATATGGTTGGGGTAATTTATTGTTTAATTATGATTGCTCTGCAGAAACTAAAGCCTTATTTACTCCATTTGCAATTTATTTACCACGAGGCTCACAACAACAGTATCAGGCTGGTAAAGTGGTTAATTTAGATAGTTTTTCAGCTAAACAACGCGAAGAATATTTATTGCATAATGGACATAAATTATTAACCTTAATTCAAGTTCCTGGGCATATAATGTTATATATTGGTAATTACTCTAATTTATATACGGTGAAGAGCGAATCTATGGTTGCAATGACTTACCAAAATATGTGGGGAATGCGTACAGCAAAAAATGACAATCGGAGTATAATTGGTGGTGCGGTCTTTTTTCCTTTATTAGAAAGTTATCCAGAAAACTCGCAATGGATATCATTTTATGATCAGCAGAGAAGTAAGTTTAGATTGATTTTTTTAGATCAGTAAATAGTGTGTTGATTTTTATTTAGAGCTTAGATTTTATTAGGAGTAAATTAGTGAAGAGTCAAAAAAGTTTAATTTTATTTGCTATATTTTTTATTATTTATGAGTTTAATACTTATATTGCTAATGATATGATTATGCCTGGTATGTTGGCAGTTGTAAATGAGTTTCATAGTCCTGTGGAGAATATTGCTAAATCGTTATCCTTATTTATTATTGGTGGTAGTAGTTTACAGGTATTTTTAGGACCATTATGCGATCGTTATGGTAAACGTAATATTTTATTATTAGGTAATTTATTATTTTTGGTGGCTAGTGGTGTAATTGCTGGAGTTATGAACATTGATCAATTTTTAGCCGCTCGTTATTTTCAAGGCATGGGAATGTGTTTTATCTTTATTGGTTATGCCATGATTCATGAATTATTTGATGATAAAACTTCGGTTAAATTATGCTCAATTGTTTCAAACATTAGTGTTTTTGCACCACTAATTGGACCTGTAATTGGTAGTGCAATTATTTTAGCTACCAATTGGCGTTATGTGTTTATTGTTAGTGCAGTCTTAGCTGTGATTTCATTAATTGGATTAGCAATTAATATGCCAAATAATAAACCACAAGATAAACCAATAATGGGCTTTAAACAAATTATTGCTACGTATGCAACTATTTTATCTAGCAGAACATTAATTCAGGGTGGATTGTTAATTGCAATAGCTTGTTTACCTATGATTAGTTGGATAGGTTTAGCTCCAATCTTAGTGATGAAAATTATGGGTAAAAGTTTTTCTGCTTATATTATATATCAATCATTAGTTTTTGGTGGATTTATTTTAAGTAGTATTAGTGTACAATTTTTAGCAGGACGCATAAGTTTTTATAAATTAATTCGTCGCGGAACATTAATTACTGTTGCAGGATTGTTATTTTCATTTATTGGTCATCAAGTTACATGGATATTCATAATGGGAATGTTTATTGCCTCTTTTGGAATTGGGTTATTTAATGGTTCAATTTTCCGAATTGCCATTACTTCTACTGGTGTATCAAATAGCATGAGCGCAGCTACATTAAACATTATTCAATCTTCAAGCTTAGCCTTGGGGGTAGAAATTCTAAATTATTTAAGTAGTAAATTTAGTTATTCAATTTTTGGATTTACTTTTTTAAATTTACTTTGTGGTGTTGTTTTATTTATATTATGCTTTAACTTTGCTCAATTAGTGAAGTTACGTAATTGGGAGTAATTAAATATGGCAGAAGTACTACATATTATTGATGG
>JBDLTW010000126.1:0-11716 GCA_039805605.1 Pseudomonadota bacterium | reverse complement strand
CTACAGCCTTCAAACTCACCATATTTACCAGTTTTGATTAGCATATTATGACCACATTCAGGACATTTATTACCTGTAAATCTTGGCATATAATCAGCAACAGAATTATTACCTTCTTCATTACTTAATAGTTTTAAATATACTTTTGCCAATAATTCACAGTCAAGTAACGCACTATGATAACCACGGTGAGAACGATCAACATTAAAGCGATCACATAAAGCATCTAAACTATTTTTAGCTCCTGGAAATTTATTTCTAGCTATTTGTAAGCTATCTGTAATTTTACTCACATAATCTAAGGTTATATTTTTACCACAAGCTAAAAAGTGATGGTCCAGAAATTCCACATCAAACTTTGCATTATGAATAATTAACTCAGCTCCATTGATAAATTGCAAAATCTGATTAACACATTGACTAAAAACTGGTTTATTCTGCACTTGTTGTATAGTAATGCCATGAACTTTAGTTGCCTCAAATGGAATATTCCGCTCAGGATTAAAATATAAATGTAACGATTTACCCGTTAACTTATTATTAATCATTTCTACCGCAGCAAACTCAATAATCCGATGGCCTTCACTAGGTTTAAAACCTGTTGTTTCAGTATCTAATAGTAATTGACGTTGCATGTTTAACTCCCTCCACCTTATCTAGTTAAATTAAAATTTTTGCATATCCAACCAAGACACCACAAGATACCCATTAATCAAGAGTATATAAGGCGTTAGGCTAACCTAGCTATTTTGGTATTTTTTACTCTCAATGTATTGACGTAATAATACCAATTGAACCCCCACCACACTAAGTGGCAAAATATCTATTGGATCTATAAATCACTTGATTTTGTAGTTGTATTCTTCATAAACCAAATTTTAAATAAAAAGAACAAACTAGCGTATAAAATAAAAACTCCGCAGAATAATTAAAATTTAGCTAAAAACCCATCTAGTTCATCCAATGAACTATAACTAATGGTTAATTTACCCATACCATTACGTGGATTATGCTTAATTGTTACGCACATGCCTAATTTATCTGCCAAACGTTGTTCTAAACTATTAATATCTGGATCAGATTTTTTAACCAATTCATCGTTTTTAGTATGTTTTTGCTCATGCAAAATTTTAGCAACTTTATTTTCTACTTCCGCAGTAGTTAATTTTTTTAGGATGATTTCTTGAGCTAAGATCTGCTGATATTCACTAGTTAACGGTAATAATGCCCGTGCATGTCCCATATCTAAATGGTTATGTAATAACAAATCTATAATGCTCGGGGCTAAGTTTAATAAGCGTAAAATATTTGAAATATTACTACGTGATTTACCTGTTACTTTCGCTAATTGCTCATGAGTTAAGCCAAATTCATCAACTAAACGACGATAACCATGAGCTTCTTCAACAATATTTAAATCCTGACGCTGAATATTTTCAATAATTGATACTGCTAATGCTTCTTCATCACTGAATTTACGAATTATAGCAGGAATTTCACTTAATCCAGCTAATTGACTAGCACGCCACCGTCTCTCACCTGCGATTAACTCAAACTTTTGAGGTGCAAGTCGTCGGACAACCACAGGTTGGATTACTCCATTTTGAGCAATTGAATTAGCTAATTCATTTAATTCATCTTGACGGAAAATTTTTCGAGGTTGATATTTACCTGGCTGAATTTGTACAATGGATAGTTGTTGTAATATTCCATCAGCTAAATCAATTGATGGCTCTAAATTATTAAGTTCACTTGGCTTAAATAACGTAGTCTTGCCATTAGCTGCCTCAAGTAGTGCTTCCAAGCCACGACCTAGTCCTTTTTTAGGTTTAGTTGCCATTTTTATATTCCTTTCCCTAATTACGCTTTAAGCCATTTAATTAGTTCTCGCGCCAAGCGTAAATAAGCTTGAGCTCCCATTGATTTAGCATCTAAACTAACTGCAGACATACCATAGCTAGGAGCCTCAGCCAAACGTACCGTCCGAGGGATAAAGGCAGGAAAAACTTTATCTGGAAAATAATCAACTAATTGACGTGAAACATCTTGAGCTAAATTATTCCGCTTATCGTACATAGTTCGCACAATACCTAAAATCTTTAATTGTGGATTTAATTTTGCCTGTAATAATTTCAAAGTATTAAGTAAGTCCGTTAGACCTTCTAAAGCATAATATTCGCACTGCATAGGAACTAACACATAATCAGCACTAGCTAATGCATTTAAAGTTAATAAACTTAATGCTGGTGGACAATCGATCAAAATTAAATCGTATTGATCACGTAATTTAGTTAATGCTTGTTTTAATTTAAATTCACGATTGGCAACCTCAACTAATTCAACTTCAGCACCTGCCAAATGGCGATTAGCCCCCAAAATATCAAATCCATCTGCTGATTTTGATAATGCTAAACTCGGATCCAAATCATTAACTAATACATCGTAAACACTATGATTTAACTGGTTCTTATCAATTCCTGCTCCAGTTGTAGCATTACCTTGAGGATCAATATCAACAACTAAAATTTTTTTACGATTTTGCTTGGCTAATGCACTAGCTAAATTTAAAACTGTGGTAGTTTTACCTACACCACCCTTCTGATTGGCTACAACAATAATAGAATTTTTCATGATTTTATCTCAACTAAAATACGATTTGCATCTAAAAATGGTACATTTAATTCAATTTGGACTGTCTGCCAATTTCTTAGCTGATCCATTTCACTAATCCCACGCATAGATTTTAAAGCTAAATAACGTCCGTTGTCCGCAATTAAATGGTTAGTTAGTTTAACTAATAAACTCAAATCGGCAAAAGCACGAGAGGTAATTAATTGGAATGGTGACTGCGGTTGATAATCTTCAACCCTCTTACACACCACTTGCAAATTAGCTAATTTAAGCTCAATTTTCACCTGCTGGAGAAATGCGCATTTCTTACTATTACTGTCTAATACTGTAACTGCTAACTTAGGACACATAATAGCTAATAATACACCAGGAACTCCCATTCCACTACCAACATCAAGCAAATTAGTAGTTAATTCATTAATAGTTAAGTGTGGAATTAAAGCTAAACCATCTAAAATATGAAGAATTAATAAATCACGAGGCTTAGTAATTGCGGTCAAACTATAAACTTTATTCCATTTTAACAAAATATCTTTATAACTTAATAATTGGGTTAATTGTAACTCAGTTGTAATTAAACCTAATTGCTTAATTCCCTGCTCTAATATTAGTACTAATTCATCTGAATTAGTCTTATTTAATTGGCCATGGTTCAAATTTATCTCCACTTACATAAAATCCCTCATTGGCATATTCAAGCATCTCATAATCGCCACGTGAATTACCATATGCATAAATATAATCAAAATTTAACTGCTGTATTTGTAAATACGCTTGAATACGTCGAACTTTTTCTGCACCAAAACAATTTGCAGTTGCTAAATTACCTGTCGCACATTGATGCTGATCAAATTCTAATTCCGTAGCAATTACTCCATCTAAATTATGTAATTGCACCCAATAACGCAAATATATTGCCAAATTAGCACTAACTAAATATAAAGTATGCCCATGCTCACGATGCCATTCTAAACGTGCGAAAATTTCAGGTTTAATATATTTACTTAAATGCAAACTAGCAAATTGTTCAGCATAGTGTTCTAATTGTTTCTTACTCAGACCACAAATTAAACGTTGCAAAATTCGTGATTTAGCTTGTTCATTATCAATTATTTTTAACAGATAAGTTAATCCAATAATTAATAACCATGGTGACTGTAAAATAAAGTGCCAAACTCCAACAACTTTAAGCAGAAATGGCAAAAACGTATCCCGATTAGATAAAGTTCCATCAAAATCAAAATAAGCTACCACTTGTTGCTTAGTAGTCATTTATTTATCTCCCATACTAGCTAATAACTCCGCTTGATGTTCAGCAATTAATGATGAAGTCAACTCATCTAAATCACCATCCATGATATATTCTAATTTGTACAAAGTTAAATTAATTCGATGATCCGTCATCCGCCCTTGGGGGAAATTATAGGTACGAATCCGCTCTGAACGATCTCCTGAACCAACTAAACTTTTACGCTGAGCAGCCTCTTTTGCTTGTTGCTCACGTAATTGTACATCTTTAATCCGCGTTGCCAATAAAGATAAAGCCCGAGCTTTATTTTTATGTTGAGAGCGATCATCTTGGCATTCTACAACTATTCCCGTAGGTAAATGAGTAATGCGAATAGCCGAATCAGTTTTATTAATATGTTGTCCACCAGCACCTGAAGCCCTAAAGGTATCAATTCTTAATTCAGATGGATTAATTTCCACTTCAGCTACTTCATCAGCTTCTGGCATAATTGCTACAGTACATGCTGAGGTATGAACACGACCTTGTGATTCAGTAGCTGGTACACGCTGAACCCGATGCGCACCAGACTCAAATTTAAGCCGTGCATAAACACCATTACCACTAATTTTAGCAATAACTTCTTTATATCCACCAACATCAGCATCCGCACTTGAAATTATTTCAACTTGCCACCCCATACGCTCAGCATAGCGAGAATACATCCGGAATAAATCACCTGAAAATAATGCGGATTCATCACCACCAGTTCCAGCACGGATTTCTAAATAAATATTTTTATCATCATTAGCATCTTTAGGTAATAATAATTTTTGTAATTCTAAAGCTAGTTCTTCTATTTTAACTTTAGCATTAGCTAATTCCACTTGAGCAAATTCTTTCATTTCTGGGTCTGATAATAACTCTTCTGCGGTTTGTAAATCATCACTAGCTTGTTGATAATTTTTAAATGTATCAACAATTGGCGTCAAATCAGCATACTCTTTATTTAATTTGGTAAATTGGTTCATATCTGCTGTAATTTCAGGCTGCGATAATAACTCAGATAATTCACGTTGACGCGCGACCAAAATGGTTAATTTGTTAATTACGCTTTGTTTCACTCGATACCTCTATTCTTCTAAACTATATAAATGTTCTAATAAATCGACTAATTGATCCTGTAATTGCCCACTCGCAGCACAGAGATTTACCGTCGGATTATGTAATAAACGATTAGTTAATTGTACGGATAATTGTTTTAAAACTTGTACAGCCGATTCGCCGTTTAATAATTGTTTTTCCGCTTGAGCTAAACTTTCTAAACGAATTTGTTCACTTTGTTCACGCAATTTACGAATTAATGGTGATAAACCACGCTTACGTACCCAAGCTCGATAATCAACTAACTTAGCTTCAATGATTTGCTCCGCTTGAATAGCGGCCAATTTGCGACGATCTAATCCAACATCAACTAACTTGGCTATATCATCAATGGTTAATAAAGTAATATTTTGCAATTGCTTTAAACCATGTTCAACAGCTAAAGGCATTGAAAGATCAATAATTAGTTGCTCATGATTTAAATTTTTGAAATCAGTTTGGTGAATTAATGGCACATTACTCGCACAACAAATAACAATTGTAGCATATTTCGCTACTAAATTGGGCAAATTAGCTAATTCATCAATATTAGCACCAATTTTCGCCGCCACAATTCCCGCATTTGCGAGACTACGATTTACCACTAATTTATCAGCTAAATCCAAATAAGCAAAATGTGGTGCAATTTGTTGCATCATCTGCCCAGCACCAACAAATAAAACATTACGATTAGGCAAATCGGTTAACTTATTTTCGATATAATTTACTACTGCATGTCCCATAGAAATAGCCACATTATTAATTTCAGTATGACTACGTACTTCTTTTTCAATTGATAGTGCCATTTGAAATAGCCCAGCCAAATTAGTACCTAAAGCACCAACATTAGTAGCTAGTTCCATAGCCGTTTTAATTTGGGCAACAATTTCACTTTCACCTAAAACCATTGATTCCAAACCAGAAACCACACGAAATAAATGATGAGCACAATCTTCGGCATTATACACATAACTATGCTGACGAATTGTCCGTGGACAAACATTATGTAAATCACATAAGGCATTAATTACAAAATCAATGTCATTTGCAATACAATATAATTCAGTGCGATTACATGTAGAAAGCAATAAAGCTTCTTTAACTACACCTGAATTAATTAAACGACGTAAAACTATTGGAACTTCTTCACTAGCAAAAGCTAAACGATCACGAAGTTCAAAACTAGCGGTTTGATAATTCAAACCAAAAATAACAGGTTGTAACATAGATTATTTACTTTAAGATTGAATATAACTGTTAATCTCTTGCACAAATTTATTATTAATTCCTGCGCTTAAATAACGCAATTGAATTCGTGCCATAATATATTGATAGCGTGATTGCTGGTAGGTTTGCACTGCTTGATAGTAATTTTTCTGAGAATTAACTAAATCAATACTATTTCTCACCCCAACTTGATAACCTAATTGATCTGAATCTAATTTAGTTTTAGCTGATTTTAATGATGCCTGTTGTGCTTTTACCAAACTAACTCCATTTAATACTTGCCAATAACTATTACGAATATCTTGATCCGTTTGACGCTCAACACCAATTAATTGCTGTTTAGATCCCTCAAAATTAGCTTTAGCCTGTCGCACCTGTGCATTAACGCTACCACCTGCAAATAATGGTAAATTAATTTGTACTCCAGCTTGACCTACCCCATAGCTAGACAATGGTGTACCTGGTGTATTAGCAATTTGTTGAACTGCCGCACTTGGACCTTTTACTGAATCTAATGTGCCAGTATCTTGATACTGATAACTTGCATTAAGATTTACGCTTGGCAAATGCCCCGACAATGCAATATTTATATCTTGATTTGCCATTGCTAACTGTTGCTCAGCTACTTTAATATTCAAATTATTAGACTCAGCTAGTTGAGCCCATTTATCTGGACTTTGCGGAAAAGGTGAAACTAGAGCGGTATCCTTAGTCAAGCCTTGAATTAACTCAGGATCTAAACCAGTTAAATTGCGAAAAATATTTTTCTTATAAATTAACTCATTAGTTGCCTGTATCTCTTGAGCCGCTGAAGCATCATAACCCGCTTGAGCATCATTAACATCTGCAATCGTAACCGTACCGACTTCAAAGGATTTTTTTGCCTGAAGCATTTGTTTTTCCAATGCAGTTTTTGTCATCGTAATTGATTGCAAACTATCTTTAGCATATAATACATCAAAATAAGCTTGAGCCACTGAAACCAATAATTGTTGCCGAGCATTTTCTAACTGTAAATTACCAATTTGACTAGCATATTTACCCTTACTATAATTTGAAAACACACTCCAATCAAAAATCACTTGCGACAATTGTGCAGAATAAACTGGTTGATGATACCAAGCACTAATTCCACCTTGATTAAAATAATTCTCAGTTAAAGTAGTTGTTGCGTTTAATTGTGGTAATAATTTAGCCAATGCAATATTTTTTTGTTCAAGACTGGCTTGGCTACTCGCAATTTGCTGAAGATAATCAGCATTATAAACAAGTGCCTGTTGATATGCATAGGTTAAATCATAAGCACTAGCCAATTCTGCTAAACTACCCAATACCAAAGTAATTAATAATTTTTTCATCTTAACTCCTTTTTATGGTGCATTAACTTTAAATACCCAAGCATACAATGCTGGTAAAAATACTAAAGTTAATAATGTTGCAACAAATAATCCACCCATCATAGCTACAGCCATTGGTCCCCAAAATACGCTAGTTACTAAAGGTACCATTCCCAAAATAGCAGCTGTTGCAGTTAAAATTATCGGACGAAAGCGACGCAATACCGATAGTTGCACTGCTTCATATGGCGTATCACCTGCGATAATATCATTCTCAATCTGATCAATTAAAATTACCGAATTACGCATAATAATACCTAATAAAGCAATTACTCCTAATAATGCAACAAAACCAAATGGGGCATTAAGTAAAATCAATGACAAAGTTACACCGATCATACCAAGAGGTGCAGTAGCAATTACTAATAATGCCCGTTTAAAACTATTTAACTGCAACATTAATAGGGTAACCACAATCAATAACATAACTGGATAAACTGCATTAATCGCACTCTGCGCCTTAGCCGAAGATTCTAAACTACCGCCAAATTCAATATGGTAACCCAATGGTAAGGTTTTAGCAATTTGCTGTAATTTAGGATATAATTGCATAGTAATATCATTACCTTGTACACCATCAACGACATCTGCTCGAACCGTCACAGTAGGAACTCTACTTCGCCGATATTTTAAGCTCGGCTCTGGAGCAAATTCAATTTTGGCGATTTGCCCAACAGGAATAAAGTCACCTTTAGCTGTTTGTACCATTAAATTAGACAAATTATTAACCTGCATACGTTCAGTTTTATCTAATTGTGCAATTAAAGGAATAGTTTCATCATGATCAAAATAGTAAGTCATTGAAGTTCCAGATAACAACATATTTAACTGTTGCTCTAAACCACTTGAAGAAATTCCAATATCCTGAGCCTTACTTTGATTAACTACGATACGTAAAGACTTAAGATCGTCACCCCAATCATAATTAACACCCTTAACGTAAGGATTAGCCCGCATAATTTTTTCAACCTGTGCCACAATCTGCATTAAAGCATCAGGATCTGTTCCTGAAATACGAAACTGTACTGGATAACCCACAGGTGGTCCTAATTCTAAGCGTTTAACTCGCCCACGAACATCAGGAAACTGCATTTCCATAATTTTATTTAAATGATTAATAACGATTTCACGCGCCTTACCGCCTTTGGTTTTAATCAATAATTGAGCAAAATTAGGATTTTGTTGCTGTACATCTAAAGTTAGAATAAACCTTGGAGCACCAACACCAATAAATGAAGTCACAGCTTCAACACCACTTTCCTGCATAGCTAATTTTTCAAAACGTTCAGCTTGTGCTTTGGTTTGATAAATTGATGCAGATTGTGGCAACCACATATCTACCATTACTTCAGGACGATCAGATGCAGGAAAAAATTGCTGAGCAACAAATAATTTAAATAATACTAAAGATAAAACAAATATACCTAAAGTTGCCATAACTACAGTACGTTTATATTGAATAATTATAGCTAAACAGCGTTTTAATTTTTGATAAAATGGACGATTAAATACATCATGACCACTAGTATTAGCATGCTGTTGAAATTTTTCAATAGGTAATAAGTGATAACCCAAATATGGCGTAAAAACTACTGCAACAATCCATGAAACGACTAAAGAAATTCCTACCACGGCAAATAAAGAGTAAACATATTCCCCAGTGGTCGAACTATTCATACCTACAGGTAAAAAACCTGCTACCGTAATTAATGTTCCAGACAGCATAGGAAAAGCAGTTGAAGTATAAGCAAAAGTTGCTGCTTTAAATTTATCATAGCCTTCTTCCATTTTTAATACCATCATCTCCACAGCAATAATTGCATCATCAACCAATAAGCCTAAGGCAATTATTAACGCACCTAGAGAAATCCTCTGTAAATCAATATGAATTAATTTCATAACCATAAATGTTACAGATAAAACTAAAGGAATGGAAATAGCAACAACAATTCCCGTTCGAAAACCTAGGCTAATAAAACTAACTACCAACACAATTATGACAGCTTCAATTAGCCCCTTAATAAATTCTTGAATTGAATCATGCACTACCTCAGGTTGATTAGTAACTACTGATTCTTGAATACCAATTGGTAATTTCTGTTTAATTTCAGCATACTTTTGCTCGATTTTAGCACCAGTTTTAATTACATCAGCATTTTTGTTTAATACTATACCCATTAAAATTACAGGTTTACCATCATAATGAATTAGTGTTGATGGAGGATCAACAAACTCACGTTTAACTTCAGAAATATCACCAAGGCGGAAGATTTTACCATTGACAGCAATTGGTAAACTACGAACTTGATCTAAATTCTCAAAATTACCAGTTACCCGAACAGGAATATTATCTCCACTAGTATTAAAACTTCCTGAAGCATTTACAGCATTTTGGCTTTGAATAATGTTTAAGACTTGCTGTAAACTAACACCCATTGTCGACAATTTAGCACTAGATAAATTAATCGTAATTTGTTCAGATTGAGTTCCAATCAAATCAACTTTTTCCACCCCGTCAATAGTTAATACTTCACGCTTAACATCTTCAATAATTCGGCGTAATTCTTCAAAATTATAACCATCACCATAAAAAGAATAAATATTACTATAAGTATCACCAAATTCATCATTAAAAAATGGTCCCTGTACACCTTGTGGCAAAGTATTGCGAATATCACCTAACTTCTTCCGTACTTGATACCATGAATCACTAACATCACGTCCACGTACAGTATCACCTAGATTTACGGTAATAAATGCAACACCTGGTCTAATCTGCGATGAAGTATTATCTAAGGTTGGTAGTTCAAGTAATTTCTTTTCTAATTTATCAACTACCTGTTCTTCCATCTGCTGTTCAGTTGATCCTGGCCATTGTACTGAAATTACCATTGATTTTACAGTAAAATCAGGATCTTCACGTTGATTGAGTTGATTATAACTCCATAATCCAGCGATAAATAATAAAATTAAAAAATAGCGAACCAATGGTTGATTTTTTAATGACCACTCTGAAAGGTTAATATCTTTTAAAGACATAAAATAGAACCTCTACAAATTTAATAAGACAAATTGACTAAGTTAACTTAGTTCTTGAGTAATTCTTTATTTGGTTTAATGTTTATATTCAATAGTAGTTTGACACAATTTTCAACTATTGCTCAATATCTTGATGAATAACATTATTTTTATAACGTATCTATGATATTAAATAAATTGCCCACCCTTCTGGGGTAGGCTCTTGTTGAATGATTAAGCCTAAGCTCGTTCAATATATTCACCCGTATCAGTATTTACCTTTATTTTTTCACCTTTTTCAACAAATGGTGGCACTTGTACTACAATACCAGTTTCTAAAGTTGCAGGTTTAAATGACGTTGTTACCGTAGATCCTTTAATATTCGGATCACATTCAACAACTTGTAAAATTACTGATTGAGGTAAATTAACTCCAATTGGTCGCTCATTATGAAAATTGATCTGAACTTGAGTATTTGGTAATAAATAACCTGATTGTCCCTCAAGAAAATCTGTTTCAATGTTTAATTGCTCAAAAGTCTCAGTATCCATAAAAATATACGCTTGACCATCATTATATAAATAATCCATATCACGAGCTTCTACATGAGCTTTATCAATTTTTTCATCAGTATTAAAACGTTGATTAACTTTAGTTCCTCGCTCAACATCTTTCATTTCAACTTGCATATAAGCACCACCACGTCCACCAACATGAACATGATAACACTTTAATACTTTCCATAAGTGTTTGTCCCACTCTAATAAATGACCAACACGGATTTCAGTAGCAAGAATCTTAGGCATAATTTTTCCTTTAATATATAAATTAACGCATTATTATAACATATCCACAATAAACTTGGCTAAACATCATTAATTGATTCAGGGCTGTCCCATGATAATTATTGCTCTAATATAGTACGTAAAGTATAATTACCCCAACCAGCTTTTTACATAATCCTTTTAAACTAGTGACTTTAAACTTATTTTTTGAGATTTGCAATAAATTTAATGCAGTATGTCTAACCATAGCAATATTTTCTGCAACATTACCACTGCATATCCCTGA
>JBDLTW010000125.1:0-4451 GCA_039805605.1 Pseudomonadota bacterium | reverse complement strand
ACTAGATTTTTACCAGCAACAAAAGCTTCCCCCAAAGAAATGCTTCCCATAGTTGATAAACCATTAATTCAGTATGCAGTTGAGGAAGCAATAGAAGCTGGTATTACGGAATTAATATTTATTACAGGACGCAATAAGAGACTAATTGAAGACCATTTTGATAAAGCTTATGAGCTTGAGACAGAGCTTGAGCTACGCAATAAATCTAAGCTATTAGATGTGGTGCAAAATATTTTACCTCCATCGGTAAGATGTGTTTATATTCGTCAAGCTGAAGCCTTAGGCTTAGGTCATGCGGTTTCTATGGCTAGTGGATTAATAAATAATGAACCATTTGCGGTTATTTTGGCAGACGAGTTAATGGACTGTACACCAGGTGCAATATCTCAGATGATCAAAATTTATGAGCAGACTGGTTCTTCTGTTCTTGGTGTAAATGAAGTTGAAATGAAGAATGTTTCATCATATGGGATTATTAAATCTACCGCAAAAAATCATAAATATCTTAAAGTTGAGTCTATAATTGAAAAACCAAAAATAGAAGATGCTCCTTCTAACCTAGCAGTAGTAGGTCGTTATATTCTTACTCCTCGTATAATGAATTTATTAAGTGCCACCGAAAAAGGTGCTGGAGGTGAAATTCAATTAACAGATGCTATTGCTGACTTATTAGATTATGAATCTATTTTTGCTCATCATATTATAGGTAAAAGATATGATTGTGGATCTAAATTGGGATATTTACAAGCGTCAATTAGTTTTGGACTAAAGCACCCAGAAATTGGAGATAATCTAAAAGAAATTATTCAATTGCTGAAACTAGATAAGTAGGATAAGTACATGAATAAAATATGCGCCTTAGTTGTTACATATAATAGACCTGAGTTGTTACTTGAATGTATTCGTTCTGTTATTAATCAATCACAATTTTCAATAAGTGATCTAATAATTGTTGATAATTTTTCAAATGTTGAAACTCCAATGTTATTATTAGACCATGGCTTCATACCCAAGTTCTTAACTGATTTTATTGAACAAGGTGGTATTTTGTATCATGAGTATCAATTCAATAATAAAGTTATTAAAATACACTACAAACGATTGAATGGTAATACTGGTGGTGCAGGTGGATTTAATCTTGGAATGCGTTATTTTTATGAGAAAACTAATAGTGATTTTTTATGGTTAATGGATGATGATTGTATTCCACAAGAGGATTCATTAGCTAATTTAATTTTGGCACAGCAACAGCTAAGTAAAATAACTAAAGTGGGATTTTTAGCATCTAAAACTATAACCGAAAATGGTGATATTTGTTATATGACACAGCCAGTAATTAAGAAAAATTTAGGGTTATCTGTGTACTCATCTGATTGCCATTGCTTAGAAATAGAAAATGCAGCTTTTGTCTCATTATTTATTGAACGTAAAATAATCAAGCAATCTGGTTATCCTATTAAAGAATATTTTATTTGGTGCGATGATCTAGAATTTACAACTAGAGTTGCTAAAAATTATTCTGGATTTTTAGTCTTGGATAGTATTGTAGTACATAAAACATTGCAAAATTTGACAGCACTTGATGAAGTTAACGCTAAAAATTTCTTTAAACATAAATTTGGGATGCGTAATAAAATTTCATGGTTGTTGCATTATAAAAGTTTTCTACATGCATTATTTTATTCTTTAAAATTTATTAAGCTAATTTATCATGCGGATATTTTATTTATAAATAAAGTTCTTTTATTTAAATCAATTATTTATGGTTGGTTTTTTAATCCTAAAATTGAAAGAGTTGTTGAAAAGTGAAAAAATTAACTGTTATTATTCCTGTATATAATACTGCTTCATATTTAGTACGCTGTTTTGATTCAATAGTTAAACAAACCTGTGTGGATAAATTAAGTTGCATTATTGTTAATGATGGTTCAACAGATGATAGCCAAGTAATTATTGATCGTTATATTGCTAATTATCCTGAGTTATTTAGTGTATATATTAAACCTAATGGTGGTTTAAGTTCGGCGCGTAATTTTGCTTTACCTCATGTGCAAACTGAGTATATGACATTTTTAGATAGTGATGATTGGATTGATGCGCAATTGTATGCTGATGGATTAGCTTTAATTGACAATTCAACATATGATTTTATTAATTTTAATTATATGGAAGAATGGCAAGATCAAAGTAATATAATTGATTGTAGCCGTAAGTGCCAACGAAGTAAATATTTTATGGCAAGTTTTGCTTGGAACAAAATTTTTAACGTTAAATTTTGGCATAAACATCAATTTAGTTTTGCCCAAGGTTTGAATTATGAAGATCTTGAATTAACTCCTCGGATTATTGCTAATTCTAGTAATTATGCTTTTTTAGCTAATACTACTAGCTTTTATCATTATGATTGTACTCGATCTAATTCAATTACTCGTAGCAAACGTGATACTAGTAGCCTAGTTAAGGTTTTTCAAAATTTATTAGCATTTTCTCAACAAAAATCTGATCCAGATTTAACTAAATTTTGTGCAACCACTTTATTTTATCAATTAATTTTATTTGGTGGCAAACCATGGTTATCATGGCGAATTTATCGCACTTATCGTAATTTTTTTACTGCTTCAAATATTATTTCTAAACCCCATAAATTTTTAGCAATTTTACAAACATATAAATTAGATTGGTTTTTGTTGTTTATTATATATATTTTGCATTGGTGTAAAGTCGATCCCAATCGCATATAATAAAATAGTTAACGTTAATTTAATTGCCAATTAAGCATAAACGTAAATTTGTGACTTAGTTGGTTTTTTTATTGCTATACAATGCTTGATTAAATATGTTACAATTGGTATTAATATTCTGATTTACTTGAATTAATTTGAATATTAACTACTAATTATAATGTCTTTGATCGAGTGAGTATAATGCTTGGGATAATTACCATTACCTATAATAGCCATGGTGTTATGGCTGATTTTTTGACGTCATTATTAGCTCAGACTTATCAGGATTGGCAGTTATATCTATACGATAATAATTCACCATCTCGGCAACAGTTAGAGCCATTGTTGGCTGATTTTCCTTCCTCTAAGCTTAATTATCTAGCTTTGGCGGACAATTATGGTTTTGCAGTGGCGAATAATTTAGCTATTCGTCAGGCATTTGCTGATGGTTGTGATGCTGTAGTGATTATTAATAATGATACCATTTTTGCTCCTGATTTATTGACTAAATTAGTTGCTGAAGCTAAGCAATATAATGCCTTGATTGTTGCACCAAAAATGTTATATTATCCTGATGATAATTTAGTGTGGTATGCTGGTGGATATTTTGATAGTTGTCAAGCTCTCAAAAATATTCATATTGGAATTGGTGAAATCGATGATAAGCGTTTTGATATTCCTAGTTGGCAAGATTTTGCGCCAATGTGTTGTTTGTTAGTTGATCGCCAAGTTTTTGAGCAAATTGGTTATTTAGATGAAAATTATTTTATATATTATGAAGATGCCGATTGGGCTTATCGGGCTAAATTAGCTGGTATTGCTATTTGGTATGCTCCTAATGCTCGATTGTACCATAAAGTTAGTTCATTAACGGGTGGTGCTAAATCAGATTTTACTATTTATCATGCTACACGGAGTAAAGTTTATTTTATTTACAAATTTTATTCAGGTTGGCGACGTTACTATTGGTTGAGTATTTACTTGTGTGGGTTTATTATTGGACTAATTAGCCGTCGTTATAGCTGTCGTGAGGTAGCAATTAAACTTCGTGGGTTTTTTAGTCGGATTGTTTAATATTTGGTTAAGTGTAATTTGCTCCTCTTGAATTTTGCGCCATCCCATTAAGCAAGGTTTGAACTTAGGGGAAACAATAAAATTTGGATTCCGTGTCGTGGCACGGAATTATAAGATAAATTAATTTAATTGTTCACTAACTAAATCAACTACATTACGATTAGCAGGATCAAAACTCATGCCAATAGCATAAATTGGTTTATGGCTATTCACAAATTTCTGAGCATAATTTTTGGCTTTAATTTGTGCCACCGCCGAAAGCGCATCACCATTACTAGTTAATTTAAACTCTAATAAAATAATTTTATCTGGCATGGCTATGCTTAAATCAATTCTGCCATGATTAGTTACATCTTCAGCGACCAAATCATAACCTAAAGCAGTAAAATAACTATACACTACCGAGGCATAAAATCCTTCGTATTCAGCTATTTTATTATTACGATACCAATCATGTGGAATACCAGCAAAATGACTAGTAAATATAGCTTGTAACTGCTCAAATTGATTATCCAACAATGCACTATTAATTTTTTGACTAATCTCAGATTGATCTTTATTTATACCATCTAATAAGCATTCATTTAAACTAGCTTTTACTTCCAAATTTGGGTAAGTTAATTCATAAGCTTCACGCATACCAATCTTAGTAAT
>JBDLTW010000124.1:0-2659 GCA_039805605.1 Pseudomonadota bacterium | reverse complement strand
ACTGAACCTTATCGAATGTTTACTTCTAGCAGAATATCGTTTACAGCTTCGCGAAGATAATGCTGATTTACGTTTAACTGAGATTGGGCGTAATTTAGGTGTGGTTGAAGATCACCAGTGGGAAAGTTTTTCACAAAAACGTGAGACTATTTTTAATGAAGTAGAGCGCTTAAAAAAAGTATTTATCCACCCGGGTAATATTAATGGTACAACGGCTGAAGCATTATTTAGTGCACCTTTAGAACGTGAATATTCATTGCATGATATTCTGAAACGACCAGAGTTTAGTTATGAAAGTTTAGAACAGTTACCCAATTTTGGCGGTAAAATTAGTGATGATGAACGCATTTGTGAGCAGATTGCAATTCAGATTAAATATGCTGGTTATATTGCTCGTCAACATGATGAAGTAGGTAAATTAGCTTATTTAGATGAAATTAAATTAGCTCCAAATATTGACTATAGTCAAATTAGTGGATTATCTGCTGAAGTAGTACAAAAATTAACGAGATTTGTTCCAGAAAACATTGGTCAAGCAGCACGTATTTCAGGAATTACTCCAGCGGCTATTTCATTATTACAAGTTTATGCAAAAAAAGGATTTCCTCTAAAATGATCTCATCAACTCCAATTAAACCTAAGCGTCGAATGCGTGAAGAAGTCATTATTTATGCCTTAGTTGGTCTAAGTGCACTACTAGTACAAAATTCTACCTATTTTGTGGCACATCGCTATGCTCATATTTTCCCCTCAGTAGCTATGATCTTAGGGTCTTTAGCAGGGATGATTATTGCATATATTGGTCATATTAAATTTACATTTCGTAAACATCGCTACTCAAAGCGAGAATTTGTTAAATTTTTAGTGACTTCTGCAATTGGTATGAGCATTAATGTGGCAGGGGTACGGATTATAACCAAAGTGTTTCTGCTCTCACCAACGTGGGGAATAGCTCCAACTTTTATTGTACCACTAAATACGTTTTTAATTATTAAATATTGGGCATTAAAATAAACAGAAAATGCTATATGATCAGTATATAAAATTGTCACTTCAGACCTAAATAATTAAAGTAAAATGCTCATTAGAGTGTTTTGCTTTAAGCTGTACATGGTAGCAAGATAACTGATTCAGTAGCGGTTAAGAAAAAGCATATCTATTAAAACAACAACAATTATTTCAAGAAAGGCAGTTCTCCTCTTTGCCATCAATGGCGAAGTCTTGGAACTAGTGGCTTAGATGAAAAAATTATCTTGGTTTATCAGTGGTGTAGTGCTACAAATTCAACCAATTATGGCATTAGATTTAATAGCTAGTTATCACCAAGCTTTGCAATATAATGCAGGATATCAACAGGCAATTGCAACTACAGCAGCTGGTCAAGAAAATCAATATCTAGCTCGAGCTAATTTATTACCCCAAATTAGTGCTACGGCAACCTTTAATGAAAATTATTTTAATCAAGGTGGTATTAGTGCATATTATCATCAACCAATTTATGGTGCTCAACTTAATCAAGTCTTAGTTGATTTTAGTAAGTTTTCTGCCTATACTAAAGGTAAATTTGCAGCTCAGTTAGCTGATTTACAGTTAAACAATTCACAACAGCAATTAATGATTAATATCGCTCAAGCTTATTTTAATGTCTTATATGCCCAAGATACTCTATTGGCAACTAAAATGACTAAACAGGCATTACAGCAACAATTAATTCAAGCCCAAGCTTCATTTAAAGCTGGTACAGCAACTATTGCGGATGTTAATGATGCCCAAGCTGGTGCTGACTCAGCAAGTGCACAAGAAATTCAAGATACAAATAATTTAATTAATCAAAATAATATTTTTCATAATTTAACGGGATTAGATCCACAATTAATTCAACCATTAAGTGAAGATTTGCAACTTCAATTACCTAGTCCGCAAAATGATCAACAATGGGTACAACTAGCAGAAAGTAATAATTTAAATAATAAAATAGCCAGTAAACAACAAGATATGGCACGTGAAGATATTTATATTGCCCGAGCTGGTCATTATCCAACAGTAAAATTAAATGCTCAGTATCAATATCAAGATATGGGTCATTTGGATGTAAGCAATGCTTCTCCAGAACAAATGCAATTATTAACTATTCCTGGTGGTATGCTTTCTAGTTATGGTAGTGGATCAATTGGGTTGCAAGTTAGTATCCCATTATCTTCAGGTGGTGGAATTAGTGCTGAAACTCGTCAAGCGGGGGCTAATTTTGAATCAGCACAGCAATATTATTTAGAAGTAAAACGCCAAACTGAACAAAATGTACGTAATGCTTATTGGCAGGTACAAAATGGTGTTAGTATCGTCAAAGCCCAACGTGCTGCTTTATTATCCGCTAAAACTAAATTAGATTCAGATAAATTAGGTTATCAAGTTGGAGTTCGTAATAGCGTTGATTTAGTAAGTTCACAAAAGAATTATTATCAATCTTTTCAAGCATATCAATTGGCACGTTATCAATATTTATTAGCTAAATTGCAATTAGATTATTTAGCTGGACGGCTAAACGATCAAAGTTTACAAATTATTAACGCACAGATTAAGCATTAAATTGATTTTATTCCTCGCCCTGTAAATGGCGAGGAAGATGTCATTTCACATAACCAAGCAATTGTTGCTGTAA
>JBDLTW010000123.1:0-2677 GCA_039805605.1 Pseudomonadota bacterium | reverse complement strand
TCAAACTAATAAAAAAGCTTTAGAACACGCAGCTTATGAAGAAGTTGAACACTTAGCTTGGACGGAACAGCGGATTAAACAATTAGGTGGCAAAACAAGTATTTTTAACCCTTTATTTTATGTTGGAAGTTTAGCCATTGGAGTTGGTGCGGGAATTTTAGGTGATAAATGGAACTTAGGTTTTTTAGAAGAAACAGAAAAACAAGTAGAACGTCATTTAAGCGACCACTTGGCTCAGTTACCATTACATGATAACAAAAGTCGGGCAATCTTAAGTCAAATGAAGAGTGATGAAATTAATCATGCACATATGGCACATGATTTTGGGGCGGCTAAATTGCCTGAACCAATTGTACAATTAATGGGCTTAAGTTCAAAAATTATGACAAAAATTACGTATTATTATTAAAGGGGTAATAGATATTATGATCGTGATGAAATTTGGTGGAACTTCAGTTACTCGTCAGCAAAGTGTGGCGGCAATTAATTTCTTAGTTAAACGAGATTTAGCTTTGCAACCTATTTTAGTGGTATCAGCACTAAGTGGAACTACTGATTTATTAATTAAGTTGACTCAGGTTAATGATTTAACCAGCCAGTCTGAATTAATTGAGTTAATTAAAGTTAAACATTGGACATGGATAGAAGAAAATTGTAGTGCTGATCAATCATTGATGGATCAAGCATATGATTTAGTTACGCAACATTTATTGGAGTTAAGCAATTTAGCTAAATCATCAGATCGAAATAGTAATTATTTAAATTGGCATGATCGAGTAGCTTCATTTGGTGAAGTGATTTCATCACAATTAATCAGTTTACTTCTAGTTCAAAATGGTATTAAAGCTCAAGCGGTAAGTGCCACCCAATGTATTATTACTAATGATAATTTTGGTAGTGCTGATTTTTTAGACCAATTAACTATTCAAGCGACTAATACAACATTATTACCCTTAATTAATCAAGGAATTGTTCCTGTTATTACAGGATTTTTAGGTGCTACGGTTGATGGAAGAACAACTATTCTAGGGCGTGGTGGATCTGACTTTTCAGCTGCGATTATTGGTCATGCACTAAAAGCTAAAGAAATTCAAATTTGGACTGATGTTAATGGTGTATATTCTGCTGATCCTCGAGTAATTAATCAAGCTAAATTAATTCCACAATTATCTTATCAAGAAGCGGCTGAATTGGCTATGTTTGGTGCAAAAGTATTACATCCTCGGACAATTCAACCTGCAGTACGTTCAGGAATTCCCGTAAGAGTTCTAAATACCTTTAATTTAGATAATCAAGGTACTTTAATTGCACATAATACTTGTACTAATTCATGGGTTAAAGCAATCACTTGGAAGCCCAAAGTACCATTAATTAATATTTATTCAGCAGATATGTTTTTATCTAAAGGTTTTTTAGAGAAAATATTTGCCATATTAGCACATAATAATATTTCAGTAAATATGTTGTCAGCCTCAGAAGTTAGTGTTTCAATAACCTTAGATAATATAGGTAATTTAGAACAGGCATTACTTGAACTGAACCAGATTGCAACAGCTGATTATATTGAAGGGTTTGGTACTATTTCTTTAGTTGGTGGGCATATTATGTCACGACCACAAATAATGCAAGATTTATTTAATTTATTTGAGCATAATAATTTACCTGTACAAATGTTATCCTATAGCGCAAGTAATATTAATATTAGTATGATCGTTGCTAGTGAAGGAATTAATCAAGTTATACCACTAGTACATGAAAAATTTATTGTTTAACTAGCTCTTAGTGATAGTGGGTAATTGTTTTTTAGTAGTCTCTGGATAGGTCTTTGAGGCTATTGATCATTTCTGATAGTTGAGTTTGTGGCCAGATTACAAAAACGATTAAGCAAAAAACTTAAGGGAAGTAATAACGGAAAAAAAGCCCGGCTTAAAGTTGCCCGACTACATAATAAAATATCAGATAGCACAAATAAGATTTAATACCAAACACAAAATAAGAATTCGCATATATTACTCAATTATGTTATAGAGATTGGTTGTCTATATAAGAAACTACTTATTGGATTTGGTATAATTAATGCTTTTAAATTACTTTTGTTGATTGACAAGAAAGTCATAATAGTAAAAATTATTAAACCACAGAAACAGTAGTATACTCCAGTACCTGCTAAAGTAAAAATTAATAAAGTATAAATAATTGAATTACGGATAAAATTATTTTGTAGATTAAATTTGCTGATATCAATCGTTGAAATTAATATCCATAATGGAATAGAGAAATATGATGATAAAAATAAGTGCTCATTCCATCTCCACATATGATATGGTGTTATAGCAAACAATAGACTAACAAAGATTGAAATAGATAAATTAATATTATGGTAACGTAAGACTAATAGTGAAGTAAATAAAGAGGTAAAAAATGTTAAGATAAAAAAAAGATTAGTTGCAAACACAATATTATTGCTTACTAAATAAATTATTTTTACTACCAGTAAGTGAAATATCTCTGTAAATGGAAAATCATAAAAATTAAATTGTAATGGATACCCTAAATTACCACCACTATGTAATAAAATATTTTGCCAACCTCCATATACTGCTGATTTTAATTGTATAATAGAGATCAGATAGTCTCTTGTCCCAATTGGTAAAGTAATATTTATATTCAATAAATG
>JBDLTW010000122.1:0-3644 GCA_039805605.1 Pseudomonadota bacterium | reverse complement strand
AAAAAATTTTATGCTCCAAAAATAATTGGCATAATTGTCGCCTTTACGATTTTAATTAGTTTGTTTAGTCATTATAATCTGTTAGCATATTTAAGTATTGATGGATTTAATCATTATAATCAACAAATTTTAACTTTTGAGCAACATCATATTGTTGAATTTACCATAGTTTATTTAATTGCTTATGTATTATTAATTGCTTGTTGTTTGCCAGGAACCATTTTATTTGATTTATTGGCTGGGTTTATTTATGGCACATGGCTTGGTTTACTAATTGTCTTGTTTGGTTATGTACTGGGGTCTATTGCGAATTTTGTCGTAGTTCGTTATTTATTTTGTGATTTTATTCACCGTAAATTTGCCCATTTACGTGAGGTTGTATTAGGTAAAGGCAGTATGTCATCAATTATTATGAATTTAATTGCTTTACGTTTTATTCCAATTATTCCATTTTGGCTGTTAAATATCTTAGCTGCCATTCTTGAAATCCCTTTGCCAATTTTTGGTTTTACTACTTTAATTGGTATTTTACCAACGGCATTAATTTATATTTTTTTAGGTGTGGGCGTTAGAGAGCATTTACAACAACATCAGCAAATTTCATTAAGTATTTTAACCGATCCTAAATTATGGGCTCCATTGCTAATTTTAACTTTATTGATAATTATTCCTAATTTAGTTAAACGCTACCGTAAAAGAAGAGCAAATATTTCTTAAGGATTATGATTATGTTTAATCGAACCAAATTACAACAGTTAATTTTGATTTTATTTGATTTATTGGCAATGAGTAGTGCTTTTATTTTAGCAATTTACTTAACCAGAATTTATCATGATGACTTGCTGTATCGACCATGGGGGAATTTTTTTCACTTTGGAGCATCTAAAGTATTAGGTCTGACCATTATCATGGTGTTTATTTATCAAGAACAATATATTAAACGTCGTCCTTTTTGGGAAGAATTATTACAGATTTATCGTAGTTTAGCCTTTTTGTTATTAATTAATTTAGGCTTATCTTTTGTATTGGCTAAATCAAGTTTGAAGATTTTAATTGTTAGTTTTTGGTTGGGATTTGCACTAGCATTACCCATTTTTCGTTACTTAGCTAAACAGTTTATGGCAGAATTAGGAATTTGGCAACGGCAAGTTTTTATCCTCGGATATGGTAAATTAGTTGATAATGCGAATAATTTATTTGTACAAAATAAATTAATGGGTTATCAATTAGTTGGGGTTGTAGATCCTCGAGATATTCAAGCTCCGAGTGATGATTCAGTGCCACAAACTTGTAATATAGAGCAGTTATTAATTTATTTGGCTAATAATTCTCAAACTGAAGTAATTGTTGCGCTCAATCAGGCTGATTTAATTCAATATATTGAATTAATTAATCAATTACAGCATCGTTGTTTAGCTGTGTTAATTGTACCTGAATTAAGTGGCTTAGCATTATATGGTTCGCAAATTGAACATTTTTTTGGTAATGACCAGTTAATTTTACGGTTGCATAATAATTTAGCACGTCAATCAAATATTATTATTAAACGCCTATTTGATTTAGTCTGTGTAATTTTAGGTTTACTTATATTGTTTCCCGTGTTTATTTTAATTGCAGTAATAATTTTATTAACCACTAAAAATAAAGTATTTTTTTATCATCAACGAGTTGGAAAGCATGGTAAAATATTTAATTGTATTAAATTTCAAACCATGTATCCAAATAGTCAGGAGATCCTCAAGCAACTATTAGCTAGTGATGAACAATTACGTCAAGAATGGGAACGTGAGTTTAAATTAAAGAATGATCCACGCGTAACCCCAATTGGTAGGTTTTTACGGCATACTAGTTTAGATGAATTACCACAATTATTTAATGTGCTACGTGGAGATATGAGTTTAATAGGTCCACGCCCAATTATTCAACAAGAAATTGAACGTTATGCTGATAAATTTTATTATTACCAATTGGTAACTCCAGGAATTAGTGGTTTGTGGCAAGTTAGTGGCAGAAATGATATTGATTATACTAATCGGGTACGTTTAGATGAATGGTATGTTAAAAATTGGTCATTATGGTATGATATTGTAATTTTATTAAAAACAATCAATGTGGTAATTAAACGTACTGGTGCATATTAAGTTATAAATTTTTAGGTAAGGAAATATGATGACTCATTCAATTGAAGATTTTAGACTTTCACGTCAAATTCGTAAAAAAACTATGGCTTTAGTCCTTGCTGGTGGTCGTGGATCACGATTGCATCAGTTAACTGACTTTCGTGCCAAACCTGCAGTGTATTTTGGTGGGAATTTCAGAATTATTGACTTTGCTTTATCTAATTGTCTTAATTCAGGAATTCGTAAAATTGGTGTGGTAACTCAATATAAGTCGCATTCATTATTGCGTCATTTGCAACGAGGTTGGGGATTTTTACGTGGTGAGTTAAATGAATTTATTGACCTGTTACCTGCACAACAACGAGTTAATGAGGAACATTGGTATCGAGGAACTGCTGATGCCGTTTATCAAAATATTGATATATTGCACTCTTATGATCCTGAGTATATTGTAATTTTAGCAGGAGACCATGTTTATAAAATGGACTACTCAATTATGTTACAAGACCATGTCGATAAGGGTTATGGTTGTACGGTTGGCTGTATTGAGGTTCCAATTGATGAAGCTAAGGCTTTTGGTGTTATGGGCATTGATGAAGAACGTAAAATTGTTAGTTTTGTTGAAAAACCTGCAAACCCACCTGCTATGCCAACTAATCCACATATGGCATTAGCAAGTATGGGGATTTATATTTTTAATGCAGAATATTTATATAAATTATTGGATGATGATTTGGCTAATCCTGAGTCAAGTCATGATTTTGGTAAAGATATTATTCCTAAGGTGGTTAGTCAAGGTAATGCTTTAGCTCATCCATTTGGGATGTCATGTGTACCGCGTAATTCTGAAATTAAGCCATATTGGCGTGATGTTGGTACAATTGATGCTTTCTGGGCGGCTAATTTAGATTTAGCTGGGCACTTACCTGAATTAAATGTTTACGATAAAGATTGGCCAGTTTGGACTTATCAAGAGCAATTACCTCCAGCAAAATTTGTGCCTGATCGTCATGGGGTTAATGGCGTAGTTCATAACACGGTAATAGCTGCGGGGAGTATTATTTGTGGGTCAAATATTTCATACACCGTAATGTTTTCTAATGTTCGGATTGAGTCATTTTGCCAACTAAATCAGGTTGTAGTTTTACCTAATTGTAAGATTGGTGAAGGTTGTCGTTTAAGTAAGGTAGTAATTGATCGTGGTTGTGTAATACCAGAAGGTATGGTTATCGGTGAAGATGCACAATTAGACGCCAAGCGTTTTTTTAGAACTGAAGCAGGGGTAGTATTGGTTACTAAGCAAATGTTAGAAAAGCTTTAGTTTGTGGGGAGTGATTATGCGTGTATTACATATTAGTAGTGAGTTATATCCTTTATTAAAAACTGGTGGTTTAGCTGATGTTGTTAGTGCTTTGCCATTAGCCTTAAATCAATTTAATTGTGAGAGTAGAATTTTGTTACCAGCTTTTCCTGCATTATGGGATAAGGGGTTAAATAAGCAATTAATTAGATCGGAAGAGCGTC
>JBDLTW010000121.1:0-5468 GCA_039805605.1 Pseudomonadota bacterium | reverse complement strand
AATTTTGTATATTATTGATTGTGTTTATGATAAGATACACCATCAGAATACTTTTATTCAATCTCATTTAGAATGGTTAAGTTATAATTACATTATGTATTTAGGACTATTCTTACTTAATCATTGGTTGATTGAACCATTATTAGATTTAATTAATATTCATTTTAATATAGTATTTTTATTTATTACATTGCTTATTTTAATTCGTTATGTATCTGGTTTTAATTTAGCTTTGAGTGCTAAAAATGCTCCTCACCATAATTTGGTACCTTATTTATCACGCTATATTTTTAATTACTTTAAAAAAATTTTAGCTAACAAACCGTAAAATCTCCAATTTCTGGGGAGGGTGTCAAGAATTACAAATTATAACAATAAAGTAAACCAGTAAAATTTTATAACTTTTCTAAAAGGATATTCTGTGAAACAAACTAAAATTATCGCTACCATGGGACCAGCATCATCTAGCCCAGATATGATTGAAAAACTAATCAATGCAGGAGTAAATGTCTTTCGTTTAAATTTTTCTCATGGAACACATGAATTTCATGCAGAAAATATTCAAAAAATTCGTCAAACTGCTAATAAATTATCAATACCTATTGCCATTATGGGCGATTTACAAGGTCCTAAAATTCGCGTAAGTAAATTTACAAATAATCAAGTTGAATTAAATAATGGTGACAACATTGTTTTAGATACAGAATATACCGAATTAGGCACTAATCAAATCGTTGGGGTTGATTACAAAGAATTGGCTCATGATGTAAAAATTAATGATATTTTATTACTTGATGATGGTAAAATAACTTTTAAAGTTAGCAAAGTAGAACATCATAAAATTAGCTGTAATGTAATTCAGGGTGGAATATTAAAAAGCAATAAAGGAATTAATAAATTAGGTGGTGGCTTAACTGCACCTGCATTAACTGAAAAGGATTTAGAAGATATTAAATTTATTGCTAGTCAAAATTTAGATTATGTGGCAGTATCATTTCCTAAAGAAGAAAGTGATATGACTTTTGCACGACGCAAATTAGTTGAGGCTGGATCACGTGCCCAAATTATTGCTAAAATTGAGAGAACTGAGGCAGTTTTTAATAATTTAGAAGCAATTATTAAGGTTAGTGATGGTGTTATGGTTGCTCGTGGTGATTTAGCTGTAGAAGTTGGAGAAGCATTAGTTCCAGGTATGCAGAAGAAAATGGTACGCTTATGTCGCAAATATCATAAAATTTCAATTGTTGCAACCCAAATGCTTGAATCTATGATTGAAAATCCTGTAGCTACTCGGGCGGAAGTATCTGATATTGCTAATGCCGTACTTGATGGTACTGATGCTGTAATGTTATCAGCAGAAACTGCCAGTGGTAAGTATCCATTACAAGCAGTACAAACTATGTCAAGAGTATGTGAAGAAGCAGAAAAAATGGTTGATGTTAACCTAGAAGATAATTTTGTACATAATAAATTTGCCAATATTCAACAAACTATTTCGATGGCGGCTTTATTTAGCGCTTATCATATGGAAGCTACCGCAATTTTAGCACTAACTACTTCAGGTGCAACTGCACGGTGGATGTCTCGAGTAATTAGCGGTGTGCCAATTTATGCAATCACTGACTCACAAGAAGCATTACAAAGTATGGCAATGTATCGTGGAGTTTATCCATTTTTTATGCAACACCATGCAACTAATTCAAGTGATCATGTAAATGAAGCTTGTGAATTTCTACAACGACAACATATTTTACAAGGTGGCGATACAGTAATTGCAACTTTAGGTGAACGAGTAGCTAAAACTGGTACAACTAATTCACTAAAAATTATAAATATTTAAAAATTATACTACATAAAAACCTCGCCTTTAATGACGAGGTTTTTTTAATTAATACCATTAATTTTAATTAATTCAACCATGATTAAATTTTGTTGTAATTTAATTGGGTTTAATAATGAAGGAACTAATTTTTGCATCTCTAATTGCTTGAATTGAGCAATCTTCTGGTATTTGTAATTATCTAAAACATTTAAATTAACTGTTGTTGGCAATACTACATAATATGGATAATTACTAGGTAAACTTTCAATGCTATCAACTGGATTAGAGGCATGAAAAGCTAAATTATTGACTAAACCATTAACTTGCCAAGAGTAAATAGGCGTTTGAGTCGATAATTTATATTGCGAAAAATATTGTGCAATTGTATATCCAGCATCATAACGTGAATAAATTATGCTATTAATTAGCATTAATAATACAAATGCACTTAAAATTGCACTACTAGACAAGCTAACTATACTGATTAAACTAACATTATGTTTACCGAATTGATAAATAATTGTTAATAAAATTAATATTGGTACACCAGCTAGATAGAAATAACTACTTTCATGAAATAACCAGATAAGTAAAATAATATTTAATAATGCGAGTAATCCATTTATTAAACCTTGTATTTTTGACCAACTTAATAATTGTATCGAAGATAAATTAAACAAATAACTAGCTAAAAAAATTGCGATAAAAGGTATAAGAATATTAGTATAATGATCTAACTGAAATTTAGTCGCACTAAATAAAATAAAAGTTGGTAAAAAACTACCCAATAAATATAGGATATTAATTTTGTTTATCTTAGTTAAAGCATTAAACTGTCGACAGTTAGTAATAATTGCCCCCAAGAATAGTAAGCTCCATGGTAAAAATGCCCATAATAAAGTATGCACAAAAAACAATGGATTACCATGTTTATTAACAATTGGTCCACTATTAAAAAATCGTCCAAATTGACTATCCCAAAAAAACCATCTTATTCCTGATACATGGTTATGTCCATAAATGAACTTTTCAGGATGAGCATCAAATTGCCAATATAAAGATAATAATTCAGGTAAAATAAAAATCAAACTTAATAAATAAGCCATTAACCATTTAGGGGTAAATAATTGTTTAAATCGCTTAGTGTATGCCATTACTACCACTAAACCACTAAAAATAGTAACTAGCACAAATATGCCTTTAGTCATCATTGCTAAAGCAGTAAACAGACTAGCTAAACATAAATTGCGCCAAGAAGCTAAATTACTTTTATGTGCATAAGCCCACCAATAATAACAAGCAGGCATAATTTCACCTAATAAATAAGCTTCGGCACGAATATCCATACTTGAAAGCAATAAATGTAAACTAGTTAAGTAAATTAAAGCACTTAATAAACCAATCTGCCGATTATATAGTTGCTTAGCTAAACAAAATGTATAATATGCGCCAATTAAATAAAAAATAAAGCCAGGTAAAACATACGCAAAAGCATTAACACCAAAACAATAAAAAGATAAGGCAGTTAACCAAAATGGGATGTGAGGCTTATCTAACCAATCATTATTGGCATAAAATAAATTAATCCAATCATGGCGTAATAATATATTTTTACTAATTACGGCGTAAAAATAAGCATCATTACTATTTAAAACTGGTGAAAAAATTCCCACAAAATTAATTGCAATAGCTACTATAATTAAAATATACAAACAATTGGACTGAGTTAAACGCATTATTTACTCAATTAACTGAGAAAAGAAATTATTGGCCAACCTTGCTCTTGGGCAATTTGACTTAATTTAGGATCAGGATCAACTGCAATGGCTAGATCAACTTGCTCAAGTAAAGGCAAATCATTATGTGAGTCAGAATAAAAAGTGTAGTGTTGTGGATTATATGCTGTCTGAGTTAGCCAATTTTCTAAATGCACTAGTTTACCTCGCCCCATGCATGGCTCTAACTCAATTTCTCCAGTATAATTACCATAAGAATCTTGTTTTCCACGTCCACCAATTAAATGATCAACTTGAAAAAAATCAGCAATTGGTTTAGCAATTTCCTCAATGGTCGCAGTTATCATCACAATATAATCTCCTGCTTGTTTATGTTTAGCTACACAGTCTTGAGATGCCAGAGTAATTAATGGCTGTATTTTAGTAGTAAAAAATTCTTGGAGCAATTGTGGACGAATTATAGGATCTAAACTTTGTAATACCGATAGTTCAAACTGATACGCAGCTACTACATCTAATTTACCAGCTAAATAATCATGTAAAAATTTACTCCGTTGAGTTACTTTATCTGGAGTAATTAAATTCCGCTCAACTAAAAATTCACTCCATATGGTACCTGTATCACAGGGAACTAAAGTATGATCCATATCAAATAACACTAACTTCATATTTTAATTTCTTCTAAAATTTACCTGCAACTAATTAGCCATTAGATTGCAGGTTTATTGCATTATTTAGCAACTGTTACCATGGCAGCACGTAAAACACGACCATTTAATAAATAACCCTTTTGCATTACTGCAACAACAGTATTGGCTTCTTGTTCATGTTCCTCAACGACACTCATCGCTTGGTGGAGGTTAGCATCAAGTTTCTCACCCGCTTTAGGATTAATTTCTTTAATTTGTTGTGTTTCAAATACTTTAACTAATTGCTGTAAAGTTAAATCAACGCCCATTTTCAACATATCAAAATTGCCTGATTGGTCTTTAAGCGCCATTTCCAAATAATCTTTAACTGTAATAATTTCTTTAGAAAAATTACTAATCGCAAAATCACGCGCTTTTTTTAGTTCTTCGCTATGACGACGTTGTAAGTTTTGCATTTCAGCTAATAAACGCACATGATTATCTTTAGCTTCAACCAATTGTTGCTCTAATTGAACTAGATGACTTAACTCTGCTTCAGTACCATTATCTTCTTGGACTGTTTCAACAGTTGCATCATCTTGGGCTAATTCAACATTATCTTCACTAAAATTATGTTCTTTATCCATATTATTAATCCTTTCAAATAGATCTTAAAAAATTTTCTCACTAAAACAGTGATGTGAGTATTATATAAGCCATATTAATATTTTTTCAATAGCTAATTATTGCCAACCAAATTTACGGATATAAATACCTTTTAAAGATTGAGTTAAAACCATATATCCAGTTACTGCTAGTAACAAGAATAGATAATAGCCTAGTGGCAATGCTTGCATACCAATCATTTTAGCTAATGGCGACACAGGCAATAACATGCCAACTAAAGCTGCACAACTAGTCATTAGTACCATAGGCCAAGCTGCCACACTTTGGATAAATGGAATTTTTTTGGTTCTAATCATATGCACAATTAAAGTCTGAGTTAAAAGACCTTCAACAAACCATCCTGTTTGAAATAAAGTTTGATGTTCTGCACTATTTGCACCAAATACATGCCACATTACAACAAAAGTTAATACATCAAAAATTGAGCTAATTGGACCAAAGAAAATCATAAACCTACGCAAATCAGCAGGATCCCAACGTTGAGGCTTTTCAATAAACTCATCATCAACATTATCAAATGGAATAACTGTTTGTGATATGTCATAAATCATATTTTGCAAAAGTAATTGCACTGGCAACATCGGCAAAAATGGA
>JBDLTW010000120.1:0-7197 GCA_039805605.1 Pseudomonadota bacterium | reverse complement strand
CAAGTATAACTTATTATCACCAGATTATCAATTACAATTAAATGCTAATTTAGCAGGAAGTAAGATTGAATCGGAACTGAATATTAATAACCAACGATGTAATTTTGCTTTTAATCTTACTAATTCCCACTATAAAAAAGCTTCATTTAATGGTAATTTATCGGGTAATTGCAGTTACAAATATTCACAACATTGGCTTGGATTACAACTACAAGGTAAAATTGACCAATCCCAAGCCAATTTAAATTTACAGCTTCATCAAAATAAGCAAAATTTAATTAATTTGATTGGTAATTTTGAGCGTCTTGACTTAAGTAAATTTACAAATAATAATTCTAATCCCAATAATAATTTAGCTAGTGTAATTCCTTTGTACGCTAATAATGATTATTTACCATTGGAATGGATTAAAAATTTAAATTTAGACAGTCAACTGACTATAAAACAAGTAGATTTTCAACCATTTAGCCTAAATAATGTTATCACTAAGATGCGTATAGAAAGTAATATGCTTACTCTAAATAAACTACAGGCAAATTTATATGATGGCATAATTAATGGCTCTGGACATATTGCTCTTACTCATGATAAGCATTATAATATTCAGTTTAGTAACCAAATTAAGCACATAAATTTACAAAAAATGTTAAATAATATTTTTGCAGTTAGCGCAATTAATGGTAATGCTGATGCTGTAATTAATGCTAAATTCAATAATATTCAAAATTACCATGATCTGTATGCTAAACTAAATGGGCAAATTGCTCTTACGGTTAATAATGGTGGCTTTAGTGGTGTTGATTTTAGCTTGTTTTTTAGCCCTGAAAATTTAGCTGCTTTTCAACAACAAACTAAACCAATGACCAAATTCACTACGCTAAGTGCCAATTTTGTTTTTGAGAGTGGTATTTCGCAAAATAGTAATTTAAATTTTAGCTCACCAAATATTTTGGCTAAAGGACATGGTATAATTGATTTTCAGGCAACACAATTAAATTATAACCTTAAAATCAGCAGCATTTTGCCACATAATAATCAGCATATTAGTTCGGTTTCAATTCCTGTATTGATTAATGGTAATTTATTTAGTCCTAAAATTACGATTCAAAATATGACACTAAATAAAGTAGATCCTAATTTGTCTTTATTTGGACATCAAAATACTCAGAAAACTGCATCAAAAACTGAAAGCGTAAAACCTAAGGAAAAAGCAAAAGCTAAACTCAGTCATAACCTGAAACATACTAAAGGTAATGAACGATGAATATCATTAAAGTTAATATTTCTAGTAAAGTTGAATTATTAAAAATGTATATGCCACAATTAAAACATGGTGGAGTATTTGTAATAGGTAACTTTAATTACACCATAGGTGATGAAATTTTTTTAATTTTAAGTTTACCCAATAGTAATGAAAATTTGGCTGTGGATGGTCATTTAGTCTGGCTTAGTCCTACTACTGCAGTTGGTTATCCAGTTGGAATTGGTGTTGAATTTAATGCAAATAAAACTGGCATTGAAGCCAAATCTAAAATTGAACTTTTGCTAGGTGGTATGCTACAAAATCGTAGTTCTAGCTATACTTTTTAAGGATAAAAATATTATGTTACAAGGTTGTTTTACGGCTATTGTCACGCCAATGTTGGTCGATGGTAGCATTGATTATAATTCATTGACTAATTTTGTTGAATGGCAAATTAATAGTGGGATTGATGGCTTAGTGGTGAATGGTTCAACTGGTGAAGCTGCTTCTCTTAGTTTGCATGAAAAACTCAATTTAATCCAAACCGTGATTAAGCTAAATCAACGACGAGTACAGATAATTGTCGGTAGTGGGACAATATCAACTCATGAAACCTTAGAGTTTATTCAAAAGCTCAACCAGATTGATGGTATTGATTATTTAATGTGTTTAACTCCATATTATGTTAAACCAACTCAAGAAGGATTATATCAGCATTTTGCTCAAGTTGCAATGATTAGCCGATTTCCAATTATTTTATATAATGTACCAGCTCGTACCGCCTGTGATTTAGCTGATGATACTACCTTACGTTTGGCTAATGATTATTCTAATATTGTTGCAATTAAAGATGCTACGGGTGAGATTGCTCGGTGTAGTTATTTACTGGCACATAAACCAAAAGATTTTATTTTATTATCAGGTGATGATGAAACGGCTTTAGCATATTTATTATTAGGTGGCAGTGGTTTAATTTCAGTGGCAAGTAATTTACGCCCTAAATTATTTAGTCAATTAACTAAAGCTGCCTTAAATGGTGATTATTTAACCGCAAAAAAACTTAATTTACAATTAATTGATTTAAGTAAAGTTTGTTTTTGTGAATCAAATCCAATTCCAGTAAAATGGGCTTTATGGTTTGAACAACATTTAACTACTGCGCATTTGCGTTTACCTTTGATTGATTTAGCTCCAGAGTATCATGAAAAAATAAAACAGATTTTAGCACAGGTAAAGGAGTAATTAACTAGATGAAAAAATTAAAACTTAGCCTAATTAGCCTAGGATTACTAGGATTAATTAGTTGTGCTAATAATGATTCTCAAGCTGCATTTACCTCAACTGCACCACGTAAAAGTGATGATTTAATTGTTCCACCAGGACTAAGTACTCCTGATTTAACTACTAAATATAAAATGGCTCCAGAAGTTGAAAGTAGTTATCAAGTTTTAGCTGCTACAGGTATGCATTTAGCTAGTGGTGGTGATCAACGTTGGTTAGTAATTGAAAGCCAGACGGTAAATAAAGTTTGGCCTTCAGTTTTAGCTTATTTAGAGCAGAGTGGTTTAACTGTAAAATATCAAAATCCTGCAATTGGTGTCCTTGAAACTGACTGGGCATCACGCAATACGAAAATCCCACAAGGTGGAATTCGCGGTGTATTTGAATGGCTTGGTTTAGGTGATATGTATTCATTAAGTTCTCGTTATATGTATCGTATTTTAATTTGGCAAGATAAGAATAATGTAATTGTAATGAATACAAATTATCAGATGGATGAAGAATATGAAGGTGGTAATTCACCTGGTTTAGCTAATACTTCACGGTATGCTTCTTCTGATCAACAAAGAACTAAGTGGGTTGCTCGAGCATCAAATCCACAATTAGAATTAGAATTTTTATCTAAATATATGGTTTTTGCTGGAATTACTGAGCAAAGCGCTAAACAACAACAAATAAATATTGAATCTGCAATACCACTGGCGAAACTAACTAATTATCAAATTATAGTTAATGATAATTTAGACCAAGTGTGGTGGCGTACAGCAATTGCTTTAGACCGAATTGGTTTAACTATTGTTGATAAAAATCGTAGCACTGGAGAGTATTTTGTCATTCCACAACCAAAAGCTAATCCAGACCCTGGCTTGATTGATCAGATGGTTGATAAGAAGGAATCGGGAATTAGTAGTTCTATACCAAAGGCTAAGTATGTAATTAAATTAATTGCTCAAGCAGAAGGTCATACCCAAATAACTATGCAGACTATTGTGAATAACTCCCAATCAAATCCTCAAGATATGTTAAAATATTTACAAGATTTGACTAATCAACTTAAATAATATTAGTTAAAAAAGAATTATTATGCAGAATAAGCAATTAAATTATAAACGACGTCAATTTCTTAAACAAATAATTGCAACTACTGCATTAGGTGCAATTACTAGTTGTTGTGCATATGCCGATAATCTGGAACATTTGCCTGATTTAGGTGATAGTGATCGAACGAATTTATCACCATTTCAGGCTGATTTATTAGGGCGCCAAGTTGTCCTAGATATATATTCACAAGGTAGTATGGTTGATGACTATGATTGTTTGGATTATTTAAACAATCTCGGTAATAATTTAGTTAGTTTTTCGAGTCTAGCAGGACAAAATTTTAATTTTTATTTGATCAAAGAGCATGAAATTAATGCCTTTGCCTTACCTGGTGGGTATATTTGTGCGTATAATGGATTAATTTATCACACTTTAACCGAGGCTGAATTAGCTTCGGTATTAGCTCATGAAATTGGTCATGTTGTGCAACACCATATTTTTCGTAATCTTAGTGTTCAAAATCGAGCACAATGGACTAGTTTAGCTGGAGTTTTAGCTGGGGCTTTATTAGCACCATTAAATCCAGCTGCGGCCATGTTAGCATTAAATAGTGGACAAGGTTTAGCCATTCAAAACTCATTAGCTTTTTCTCGAGATTATGAACGTGAGGCGGATCGAGTTGGGCAACAATTACTATACCAAACTGGTTTTGACGCTCATGCTATGCCTGAATTTTTTCAACGCTTACAAGATACATATAAATTTAATCAAAATGATGCTTTAGCTTTTTTACAAACTCATCCCGTAACATTAGAACGTTTAAGCGAAGCAGAAACACGTGCTAATCAGTTACCTACAAAAATGCGCACAGATAGTATAAGTTTTTTATTAGTACGTGAAAAATGTCGGCAACGCCAATTAGGCAATGAAGATGCAATTAAGTTCTATTTACAAGCTTTAACTACTAAACGTTATGTAAGTATTGAAGCACAATACTATGGCTTAGCATGGAGCTATTTTTTAGCTCAAAAAATTAACGACAGTTTACTTTATTTAAACAAAATAACTGGTTCTGAATATCTAAACCATCCAATTATTATCGGTTTACGTGCAAATTTATTAATTGCTAAACGTAATTTTGTTTTAGCCAATAAATTATATGATCAAGCTTTAATTAGTTATCCTAATCATAAAGGCTTGTGGATGGGACAATTGCAATTTTTACTTCAAAGTAAAAATTATGGTAAAATGATTACTCGCTTAAGCGAATTAATTGCTATTATTCCTTCTGATCCAGATGTGTGGGATCAATATGCAATTGTTTACGCTGATGATAAATTAAATAATCCAATTTGTTATCATTATGGTTTAGGCAATGAATTTTATTTATTAGCGAATTATCCATTAGCATTGACACATTATCAAGCTGCGCTAACCATAAAAACTAAACAAACAAGTGATCGCAATATTCAAGATTTAATTACTAGCAAAATCAATGATGTCAAACGTCAAATGGCACTAATTAAAAATTTAGCTTAATACCAGCTAATTCAATTCTAGATTAACTTTAATGGGGTAAAAATGTCACATAGTGTTTATCGTAATTTATACCATATTGCATTAACTAATGCACAAGCTAAGCCAAATAAAATTATTATCTCAGATGGTGAAAATAAAATTACTAACCAGCAACTACTTAATTATGCTGATAATATAGCGGCTATGTTGCATTATTATGGTATACAACAAGGTGATAAAGTTGCATTAGTTATGAGTAATTCTTGGCAATTTATTGCAAATATTTTGGCAATTAGTAAATTAGGTGCGGTTCAGGTTGCAATTAATAATTTTTTAAAACAAGATGAAATTAATTATATTCTTAATGATTCTCAAGCTAAAATATTATTTTCTTCAGCTAAGTTTGCTAATGAAACTAGAGCGCAACTAGGTAAAAGTGAAATTTGTAAAATAGTTTGGGTTGATGGATTACCAATTGAGAATGATCGTAACTTAGATTACAATAAAATTGTTCAAAATTTTTATAATTATCCAAGTACACCATATGCTAATCTTGAGGCTAAACAATTAGCTGCTATTGTTTACACTTCAGGCACAACAGGTAGACCTAAAGGTGCGATGCTTAGTTATAATAATTTTGAAGCTAATTTAACTGGATGCATGAAATTACTTAATATTAACTCTTCTAATATTAAAATGGTCTGTTATTTACCAATGTTTCATGCCTTTACGCTAACGGTAACGGTATTATTACCTTTATTTAGCAATGGTGAAATAATTGTTATTCGTTCAATTGCAACTAAAGGTGATTTTGCTAATTTATTAAAGCAAGTACTATGGAAGCGCGTACCTTATTTTGCTGGAGTACCTGATGTATTTAGTGCCTTATCTAGAGCTAATCTCCCATGGTATTTTCATTGGCTACATAATGTGAAAGGTTTTATTTGCGGTGCGGCTCCATTAGCTGAAGAAACTATGCATAAATTTGCACGTAAATTTAAACGTGGTAAATTATTGCAAGGTTATGGTATTAGTGAGTGTTCACCCGTCGTTTCTGTAAATGTACCATGGGCTAATCGAATTGGCTCGGTTGGCTTGGCTTTACCCAATTGTCAAGTAGAATGTTTTGATGATAATATGCAACAGTTAGATCGTAACCAAGTAGGTGAAATCTGTATAAAAGGTGATTGTGTCATGATGGGATATTTTAATCGTCCTCAAGACACAGCTGAAGCAGTTGTTAATGGTTGGTTTCGCACTGGTGATATTGGTAAAGTTGATCAAGATGGCTATATCTTTATTCTTGATCGTAAAAAAGATTTGATAATTAGCAAAGGTATGAATATTTACCCACGTGAAATAGAAGAAATTATTTATACCCATGAAAAAGTTAATGCTTGTGCGGTAATTGGTATTCGTGATAATGAAGCAAATGAAATACCTGTTGCATATATTGAATTAAAGCCAGAAATACAAGCAACTGAAGTTGAATTTAAAGAATTTATTCGTTCACAATTAGCACCATTTAAACAACCTCGGCGAATTATATTTATTGAACAATTACCACGTAATGCAACGGGAAAAATCCTTAAGCGTGAATTACGTGAATTAGCTAATAATACAACAGCTTAATTTTAATTAAGTATTAATTAATAATAGGAACAAATTTATGATACGTACTCGTTTTGCACCCAGTCCAACTGGTTTTTTACATATTGGTGGAGCTCGTACTGCTTTATTTTCATGGGCATATGCTAAAAAGCACCAAGGAAAATTTATCCTTCGGGTTGAAGATACTGATGTTGAACGCTCAACTCAAGAATCCGTAGATAGTATTTTACAAGCAATGATATGGCTAAATTTAGATTATAATGAAGGTCCTTATTTTCAAATGCAACGTATGGATCGTTATAAACAGGTTATCGCCCAATTATTAGCCAGTGGTCAGGCTTATTATTGCTATTGCTCTAAAGAAGAATTGGAAACTATGCGTGAACAGCAAAAAGCGAATGGGGAAAAACCCCGCTATGATCGACGTTGTTTAAACCATGCTCCAAAAAATGAAACCAATCCAGTAGTACGGTTTAAAAATCCTACTGAAGGTAGTGTAGTGT
>JBDLTW010000119.1:0-2755 GCA_039805605.1 Pseudomonadota bacterium | reverse complement strand
AAAAATAAAAACTCCGCTCTAAAAGTAGCGGAGTTTTTTTATTAAGTTTTAATGGTTAACCAATAAATGAATTAACACGGCGTACAAATCCAACTGGATCATCTAACTGAATACCTTCAGCTAATTGAGCCTGTTCAAAAATCATTAAACTTAAATCATCAATTTGAGCTTGTTCAATAGTTGTTTCTAATTTAGCAATTAATTTATGTTTAAGATTAATTTCTAAAGTTGGTTGAACATTCGGCATTACTTGTCCAGCTTGACGCATTAAACGCTCCATTTGCATACTCATCGCATTATTTTCTACGACTAAACAAGCAGGAGAGTCTACTAAACGAGTTGTAACTACCACATCTTTAACTTTACCAGTTAATCCAGCTTTAATTTTTTCTAAAATTGGCTTAGCTAATTCATCTTGTTGTTTTTGTTCCTCTTCACTTGGTTTTTCATCATCTAAATTACCTAAATCAAGCTTACCTTTAGCTACAGAAACCAATTGTTTACCATCAAATTCAGCTAAATGACTAACCACCCATTCATCAACACGATCAGTTAATAATAAAACCTCAATACCTTTTTGTTTGAAAATTTCTAGGTGTGGGCTATTTTTTGCTCCATTAAAACTTTCTGCTGTAATATAATAGATTTTATCTTGACCATCTTTCATACGTGCGATATAATCTTCTAAGCTAACTGTTTGGCTATTATCATTATTATGCGTTGAAGCAAAGCGACATAATTTGGCTACACGTTCTTTATTACTATGATCTTCAATAATACCCTCTTTAATTACTGGACCAAATTCTGTCCATAATTGAGCATATTTATCAGCATCATTTTTGGCTAAATCTTCTAATAAACTTAATACTTTTTTAGTTGAACCAGAACGAATAGCATCTATATCACGCGATGATTGTAAAATTTCACGTGACACATTTAATGGTAAATCTTGAGAATCAATAATACCACGGACAAAACGTAAATAATTTGGTAGTAGTTTTTCTGCATCATCCATAATAAATACACGTTTTACGTATAATTTAATACCATAACGACGATTTGCATCATATAAATCAAACGGTGCTTTACTTGGAATATATAATAATTGAGTATACTCTTGAGCACCTTCAACTCGAGCATGTACCCATTTTAGTGGCTCATTATAGTCATGTGAAATATGTTTATAAAATTCTTTATACTCTTCTTCACTAATTTCATTTTTACTACGCGTCCATAATGCATTAGCTTTATTTACTGTTTCTAATTCATTACTAACAATTTCTTTACCTTCTTTATCGTATTCAGGCATTTTATGCATTTTAATTGGGTAATTAATATGATCTGAATATTTACGAATAATTGAGCGTAAACCCCAATCAGCTAATAAATCATCATTATCATCTTTTAAATGTAAAGTGATTGTAGTACCATTGCCATCTAATTTATCAACTGTTTCAATGCTAAATTCACCAGCACCATCAGAAACCCACTTAACACCATGAGAAGTAGTTTCACCAGCTTTTAAAGTTGTTAATTCTACCTTATCGGCAACAATAAATGCAGAATAAAAACCAACGCCAAATTGACCAATTAGGTTAGCATCTTTTTTAGCATCACCTGATAAATTTTCTAAAAATGCTTTGGTTCCAGATTTGGCAATTGTTCCAATATTTTCAATTACTTCCTCTTGAGTCATACCAATACCATTATCGCTAATAGTAATAGTTTTAGCATCTTTATCAAATGCAATATGAATTGCTAATTCTTGACCATGATTTAATTCAGGACGAGAAATTTGTACAAAACGTAATTTATCAATAGCATCTGACGCATTAGAAACTAATTCACGCAAAAATATTTCTTTATCAGAATATAATGAATGAATCATTAAATGTAATAACTGTTTAATTTCAGTCTGAAACGACATAGTTTGTTTATCTGACATAATATACCTCAATAAAAAATTAATATTTTATACCTATATAAATAGTGTTAATCATAATTATTTCAAGAGGAAAATCAAAAAAATTATTAATATGCACCATCTGATTTTAAAACTTTCCATGGAGTTTTCAACAAGATTACAATATCATACCATAATGACCAATTTTTAATATACCAACTATCAAGACGACTGCGCTCTTTAAATGAAGTTTTACTTCGTCCACTAATTTGCCACAAACCAGTAATTCCTGGTCTAACTTGTGAGTAATAAAACAAACCATCACTATATTCCGTTATTTCATCGGCTAATAATGGTCGTGGACCAACTAAACTCATATTACCTAATAACACATTAATTAATTGTGGCAATTCATCTAAACTAGTTTTACGTAAGATTTTACCAATACGTGTTACCCGTGGATCATTAGGTAGTTTATAATTATTCGCAACATATTCTAAATATAGTGGATCATTATGATTTTTCCATTTTGCCAACATTTTCTCAGCATCTTTATGCATTGTACGAAATTTAATGCAACCAAATGAGAATCCATTTTTACCTACTCGTTGCTGAATAAAAAATGGATAACCATTATCTTCTAAATAAATAACCACACTAATAATAAGTAATAATAAAATTAATATAGGCAATAAAATTAGAGTAATTAGATAATCAAATAATAATTTAACTGTACGATTAAAACGACTGGATAAATTATTCTCTAGACGTAACATTAACTGTTCATTACCAAAAAAATGATTAACTTCAATACCGTAAAGTGGTAACCCTTCTAATTGAGGCATTATTGTT
>JBDLTW010000118.1:0-3019 GCA_039805605.1 Pseudomonadota bacterium | reverse complement strand
ATAATGCTCTTGGAATATATAACTTAGACCACCATGATTTTCCTAGTTATATAAATCATAGCTCTAATGATATTTATGCAATCCTAATCATGTTAAAACAGTTAGCACAACCAGAGGTTTAAATTTATTTATAAATATAATCAATCATGAACATAATATTTCATGAGTGGCGTAATTATTACAATCGAGTTGCTAAAAAATAGTTATACTAACTATCTTAATTTACTGACAAACCAGCATATTAAAATGAAGCATAAGTCAAATATTTAACTAAACCGTAATCTAAAAAGGTATTTCATGAATAATAACTTGGAAAAAATTAATCAATTGCTCAATCAATTAAGTGATGAAGAATATTTACAATTCATAATTGATAATCATTTTAAATATTATGTGGATAAGAAATTATTTCTAAGTATTTATGATACTAAGCGACATCTACGAATGTCTACTAGATTAAATGAAGAAACGTATCATTATACAGTTGAAGAATTAAAAGGCATACCATATGAAGAATTTCCCCATTTACAAGGTCATACACATATAATTAACTCTATTATTGAAGGTATGGAGTATGTAATTCAACATCAAGTACCAGTAATTTTTATTATTTTTGATAAATACAAAGATTTACTAGGGGCTATGCATTTAAAGATGGATCCAATTTTAACACCACGTTATGAAGTTTGTGGAATTTGTACTACTCACTATGACTTTACTAAATTATTTTTTGGCGTTAGTGCATCCAATTTACATAATCATAATAATAAAAAAAATATTATCAATAAATCTAATCTACAAACTCTAACTGAACGCCAAAAACATGTTTTATTTTTATTAGCATTAAACATGACCCAAGATATTATTGCAGAGACCTTGGAAACTACCAGAGGAACAATTGCACGTATTATTGCACAAATTTGTGATAAATTTTCACTTAGTCCCTCAGCTAAAACACTGATTGACCATTTAGGCAGATCAGAAATCATTGAACAATTAACTCTTCCACACGCAGTAGTTAAGCCACATTTAATTAGGATTATTCCAGATAACGGGATCATTAATAAAAAATAAGGGTCAAGCAGGATACAATATTTTATCCAACACGCCGTAAAACCTCCCCATTCAGGGGGAGGGTATCATTTTGTTCAGAGATTGAGATTAAATCATTACCCAAAGTTGATAAAACAGTGGGATTGATTTAGGCTTAACCGATTTTTTAGTTACTTCAGATGGTGAGAAAGTAAAACCCTTAAAGGCATTAATTAAGTACCAGAAGAAATTAGCCAGATTACAAAAGTACCAACAACTGAACAAAATTTGCTAAATTAATTCTAAGATTAATTTAGCAATATTAATTCCGCTTACTTGATAAATATGTTGCATTGCAGTTGGACTAGTAATATTAATCTCAGTTAAATAATTACCAATAACATCAATTCCTGCAATTAATATCCCTTGTTGTTTAGTCCATTTAGCTACTGTTCTGGCAATATGGTAATCTTGATCATTTAACTTATTAACCTCACCTCGTCCACCAACAGCTAAATTACCTCTAATTTGCCCAGGTTGAGGAATTCGGTATAAACAATAATCGACTACTTCGCCATTTATAATAAAAATACGTTTATCGCCAGCAACTACCTCAGGAATAAATTTTTGGAGCATAATAGTTTGGCTAAAATAATCCGTTAGCGTTTCTAAAATTGGATTTTGATTCGGATTATCGGCACTAATTTGAAATACACCCCTACCTGCCATCATATCAATTGGCTTGGCAACACATAAACCATGTTGTTGAATAAACTCTAACATTATTGATTTATTTTTACTAACTAAAGTTGGCGTAATTAGTTGTGGAAAATTTAAAATAGCTAATTTTTCATTAAAATTACGTAAACTATGCGCAGGATTAAAAATCTTAACATTATTTGCTACCAATCCTAATAACTGCGTTAGATAATAATACTCTAAAGTAAATGGTGGATCATTGCGTACTAAAATTGCATCAAATTCATCTAATAAAGTGCTTTTGGCCTCGCTTAAACTAAACCAATTTGCAGTACTATGAATATCGTCTAGACCATGGTTAATCGTGACTTGATGAATTAACGCATAGGCGTGGTTATTTAACGCATAAATTTGATTAGGATTACAAAAATTAATTGACATTCCTAAATCTTTAGCGGTTAGAAATAATAAATACGTAGAATCAGCATAAATACTTAATTTATCTAAAGGATCAGCAATTATTAAAATTTTTTTAGTCATACTAAATTTTTCCATTCATTAATTTAGCCTAGTCAGGCAATTATAAAATCTTATGCAGTATGGGGTTATTTCCATGTGGTAAGCGATTAGCTAGTTGATTATAGTATTTGGATTTAAACAATGTGCTTATATCTTCGCTATCTCCACCATTAATTTTAGAGATTTGCGCTATTGTACGGCAATTTTCATCATCTTGTTTTACCAAGGCTAAAGCTGTATTTTAGAGACAAGGACAACAGACAACTATTTTATTTAATTGACCATATATCGCTAGTTACAATTAATCTAAACTTATAAACTTTGCGCTGTTTGCCTTGTTTTAATTTACTTGATTTAATCACGATACCTATATTATACTATTGGTCTATGAAAAACACAACTACAAAATCAAGCAATTTAAACAAAATAATACTAGGAATTAGAACAAGTAAACATGGCATGTTTAATATATGTCTGTTTTAGAGTTCATGCAAACTATATTTATTAATATATATTACTCAATTAGTTGAAGTTTGATGGTAAAATTAAGCATCTGCACTATATTAATCAAGTATCAAAAATGCTCAATAGTCTCAAAGGGTGGCTAACAGATCAATAAACTATATATTATTCTATCATTGTATCTATTAAGCTTAATTAGGTATACAAGAGTGAATTATTGATGAATGGCTAGTTAAAATCTTGGTTATAGTAAATTAAAAAATAAATTTTACAACTACAATAAAAAAGGTATAGAGCTTAACTCTAT
>JBDLTW010000117.1:0-2734 GCA_039805605.1 Pseudomonadota bacterium | reverse complement strand
CCATTGGTTCAATCAAACTCAAAAACTCCCCATTTAAAGGAAAATATATTTTCCTTTAAATGGGGAGTTTTTGAGTTTGATTGAACCAATGGTGGCAATAAACATTAAACTGCTGTTTAGGTAGAACTAACATAATAAACTAATAACAGAAAAATTTCTGGGATATTTTAAACTATCGCTTTTGAGGTATAACCGATACGTGCACTGACCTAGTAATGAATAGTGCTAATGGTTTGTAATGAATCAGTTTTATAGCCACTTTCAATCCAATCTTTATAATATGCTACACTCATGTAAAAATTTGGTAAAACGCTACATTCCTGTATTCCATAACCTAATGATGATATTCCTGTTATTGTATAAGTAAGACTACTTTCATTATAAACTAATGATGGCCCACCTGAGTCACCATTACAAGCAGAAACATAAGGAGTATTAAGTTTTGTAATTGCTCCACCAATTCTTAATATACTAGGGTATTTTGTTGGAGTAATATCGCTTACTATGGTTTTGCCAATGCGCAGGAGTCCAGCCTTGCCATGGCTCTGATCTTTGACTTTTTTAGTATTATCGCCATCATTATGACCAAATCCAACTACAATTTGTTGTTCATTAACTTGAGGTGCTACACTAGCAAGTTCCATGTGAAATTTATATTTTGGGGCTATACCTAACTCAAGAATAGCTAAATCATTAATTCCTTGGTAATCGGCAATTATGAAGAAACCATCTGACATATTAACACCAGCAAATACATCTGATCGTACATAAACTCCTTTAACAGGATATACATTCCAATGTTTTCCTGGCTTATCTGTATTGGTATTAACGGGTTGATATAACTGCTTAGGGAAAATTACTGCCATTGTGATAGGTGTAAATAAGTCTATAGATTCAAAATATTGATCGGATGTTTTATCGCGAAGTTTTATTACGCAGTGAGCCGCGGTTAAAACTTTATTTGGTGCAAGAAAAACTCCCGTACATACACGATAATGAGGCCCTGCTACTTTTATATGAATTAATGGAACCAGTGCATTTATTTCAGGAATATGAACAGGATCACCATTTTTAATTACTAAAGATTTTTGTGGTTTCATTGCTGATGGCGTTAATGAATTACTAAGCTGATTGGTGCTACTACTTCCTCCATTACAAGCCGATAGAAATACTAGAACCAGCATATTTATAACAATTATCTTATTTAATTTCATATCTTTCTCCATAATAAATCTCAATAAAACTTGATTACATATATCGCTAAAAAATAATACATATTATTAATTAAAGCTTATTTTTAGGAAATTTACCGACTCTTAATGAATCAGTTTTATAGCCACTTTCAATCCAATCTTTATAATATGCCACACTCATATAAGCATTTGGCAAAAAACTACATGCTTTTGGTCCATAACCTAATGATAATATTCCTGTTAATTTATAATTAAGACTATGTTCATTATACATTAATGATGGAGCTCCTGAGTCACCCTTACAAGCAGCAATACCCGAGTTATCCGAAACTAGTCTACCAATTCTTAATATGCTAGGGTGCTCTGCTCGAGTGTTATTGCTTACTATAGTTCTACCAAAGCGCATAAGCCCAGCATTGCCATGACTCTGATCTTTGTCTTTGGCATTATTACCATCATTTTGACCAAATCCAAGCACAATTTGCTCTTCATTAACTTTAGGTGCTACATTAGCTAGTTCGATGTGAAATGTATATTCTGGAGCCTTACGTAGCTCAATAATAGCCAAATCATTAATTCCTTGGTAATCAGCAACTGATAGGGTGCGATGCAAGATATTAACACCAAGCAATGCATCTGATCTCACATAAATAGCTCTAACACGGTACCTATTCCAATGCTTTTTGGGTTTATCTTTATTATCATCAATTGGGCGAAGTAATTTTTTAGGAAAAATTATTGATAATTTTTTAGGTAAATACAAGTCTTTAGATTCAAAATATTGATCAGATGTTTTATCGTGAAGTTTCATTACGCAGTGAGCCGCCGTTAAAACTTTATTTGGTTCAAGAAAAACACCTGCACATAAACGATAATTATCACTGCCTAAGTCTACCTTAATTAATGGCACTAGTGCATTTAATTCAGGAGTATGAACAGGTTGCCCATTCTTAATTACTAACGAATTTTGTGGTTTAGTTGCTGAAGGTGCTAATGAATAATTGCTACTAACTTTGCTTCTGCTACTTCCACTATTACAACTGGAGAGAAAACCCAGTGTAACCAGCATATTTATAACAATTATTTTATTTAATTTCATATCTATCTCCGCAATAAATCTCAATATAAACCTCATTACATCACTATAAAATAGCTTTGATTTTATCAACGTATGTTAGAAACAATTAGTATTATATAACTTATTGTAACAATTATATATAGGATAAAGTAATTATTAAGATTTAAAATTTTTACCTATTTAGGTAAAGTTTAATTTTGTTCACTCGCTAAATAGCTAATCTTCGAATTTGCTTGGTTTAATGGTGGCAAAAATATATCTCGAGAGATTAATGAATCAGTCTTATAGCCACTTTCAATCCAATCCTTATAATATGCTACACTCATGTATACATTGGGAAAAGCGCTACACTTGCTTTGTCCATAAGCTAATGACATTATTCCTGTTATTGTATAACTAAGACTACTTTCATTATAGATAAATGATGGACCACCTGAGTCACCTTCACAAGCAACAACATCAG
>JBDLTW010000116.1:0-5220 GCA_039805605.1 Pseudomonadota bacterium | reverse complement strand
ATTTGTCTACCATAAACATGGCGGTTCATTTGGTAGTACCAGAGAACAATTAATTAAAGCTAATTTAGTTAAATTAAAACTCAAACACCCTAATTATCAATATGATATTAATCAATATATTCAATTAAATCCTTTAGATAATTTACGCAAAATTTTACTTTTCAAGCTCTTTTTAATTCACCAATCGACACAACTAATTATTGACCACGGTTTAGGTGGTGGAGCAAGTAAATATCTACTCGAAAATTTATTAGCTCCGAATTTAGCTAATATCATCATTAGTGCTTATGGACAAGATCAACAAATATTAATTCAACTTTATTGGCAACAAAAACTATTAACCTCATTTAAAGTAGATAGCTTAAACTATTTTACCAAACATTTATTAATTAAACATCGCTTTGGCGTAATTCAATTAAACCATAGCTTATCAATTAAAAGTTTAACTGAATTAGAAGAATTATTAATCAATCATGGTCAGATAATTAACTACTATATGCATGATTTTTTTGCCATTTGTCCAAGCTATACTTTACTTAATTACCAAGGTAATTACTGTGGAGCAGAAACTGATTTAAATAAATGTAATCATTGTCATAAACACCACAGCTTAATTAAAAAACAATTATATACTATTGAACAATGGCGCAACAGCTATCGACGTATTTTAAATTTAATGCAAACAATCTATTGTTTTTCTGAAGATAGTCGCCAACATTTATTAAAAATATACCCTGAAACTGATTCTAAAATTATCGTTAAAGCCCACCAAATCAAAACTCCGCTAATTAGGTGCACACATTCACCAAATTTTACTAATCGTACCCAATTAGTTATTGGTGTACTTGGCGCAATTGACTATGCCAAAGGTCGCGTAATTATTGAACAATTAGTTAAATATAAGCTATTTAAACAAGGGGTATTTAAACTGGTAATTATTGGTTATACTGATTTAGCTTTAGCCAATTGCTATATGACAGGACCATATAACCCACAACAATTATCTAGTTTAATTAAACAATTAGCTATTGATATATTTATTTTACCCTCAATTTGGCCTGAAACTTTTTGTTATACAGCTGAAGAAATCATGACTATGTGTTATCCTTTAATTGCATTTAAAATTGGGGCACCAAGTGAACGAATAATCAATTATCCGCATGGTTATTTATGTACCAATATTAATGCCTTAGCATTATATAAGCAAATTCAGCAAGTTGCTTATACATATGGTTGGATTGATGACCTCCACACAGCTCGAAATTGCAAGGATTCCTACCTAAGTTAACTTAGGTTTATCGATATCTGGTATGACATACTTGTAGTTTATTTTTTTAAATATTACATATAGATTCCATTATTAAGCTCTTTTTATGCATAGTAATAAAAAATTAGGTTAGAAAATTCTAACCTAATCAATGATATGTTTTGCTCTATTCCGTAGGATTTGGGGCATTAACTACAGACCAAGGACCTGAACTAATTTCGCCAGACTGTAAAGCAAACATAATTTTTAATAACATTAAAGTTGTTTTAGATTGAATATCATTATTTTGAATATAGTACCATTTATCTTCATATTTTACTTTATTATATACTTTACTTGGCGAATTGGTACTCATATATAATTTAAACATATCACCAGTGGTCGACTGTGGAATTTTAGTCACTACATTATTAGTGTCTTGATTAACAATACCATTAGATAAGAAATTTAATACAGCAAATACTGAGCGAGTATTAATTTTAACCAAATTATCTGTAGTTACCATACTATTTACATTAGGGCTTAATAATAATTTGTGATGAATATGTTTAAGGCGCAAAGTTTTGGCTACTTGAGCAGCTACCTTATCATCACTAATATATAACAATAAAGCAGGAGCCTTTTGATAACTTGATAAATATAAATTAAGTTTACCATCAATGCGTTGCTGATCTAACCATGTAACAAAGTTATTAAAATCATTATTATCACCAGTTCCATTAGTCATAAAATTATCATGATTATATAATGGACCTAATTGCTCTAAACTTAATTTTAATACCGTTGATAACTCTAAATTAGTTTCAACTAAATAATATAATTTGGTTAGATCTAAAGGTGTTAATAAGCCAGAAATATAACTAGTTCCTTGCATTGGTGAATAGGTAATCGTTGGTGATTGAGTAAACGTAATACTTGGTAAAATGTTCCACGCAATACCAAACCCAGAATAACTATTACCAAAAGAAGTATCACCACCACCAGAGCTATAATTTAAACTGGTTTGCGTAGTAATGCTATCTACACCAACAAAAAATGGCGTTTTATTATCGTGCATTCGTGCAATATTTAATAAAAATTGTTCATTATCACTATTATTTAATGCAATATTATAATTTTCGCGAGTGCTTGGAACATGCCCTAAACCAGCTGTAGAACATCCTAATAAAATAGAACTACTACCAATTAAGAGTGCCAAAGTATTTAATTTTAACATGGTTTTATATCCTTAAAACTTAGTTATTGATTTACGGGAATAGTAACTACAGGTAAATTAGTTTTGATATCGCCTAATTGTAGCGAATAAATCAATTTTAATAATACCATCATCGCCTTGGAGTGAGCATCACTATTTGGAATATAATACCATTTATCGTCATCGTATCTAATTTTAACTGACGCATTATCAGGCTCTTTATCACTACTTAACACATGAAAATTATCTTCATATTTTTCTGATTTAGCTTTAACTCCACTAACACTTGGGTTTTGTACACCTAAAGATAAATAATTCATTACACCAAGCAATGATCTAGTTTTAATCGGAATAATATTTTCAGCATTTATGTTTAAATCTAGTGCATTTCTAGTAAAAATAAATTGTGAATAAACATGTTTAAGTTGCAAGCTTTGGCTAATTTGTTTAGCAGCATCTTGATCCTTAGCTTGAAGTAAAATTGCAGGACTACTTTCATAGCTAGTGCTTGAAAATTCAATGCGATTAGCCTGACCTAACTTAGCTAATAATTCAACATATTTATCGAATAATGGATCCTCATATGCTCCATCATTATCTACTCCACTTGCATGATGACTAACATCATCATTACTTAATCGACCAATCCGACTAATCGTTAAATCCAATACAGTATTCATATTCCAACCAGAACTTTTCAACATCCCAATACGAGTTATTTCAATCGGGGTCATCATACCTGAAATAAATTTAGTTCCCTGTAATGGAGTATAGGTAATTGTTGGGGCTTCAGTAAAAGTTACATTTGGACTAATCCCCCAATTTAAACCAGGCATTGAACCTGGCATTCCCATGGCATTAGACAAATTATCTAAAGCTAAATTAGTTGATAAACTACTACTGGTAGTTACACTATCCACACTAATAAAATATGGGCTACGACCATAATGCATCCGCACAATATTTAATAAAAATTGTTGATTTTCACTATTATCAATTGCTAGATTATAATTTTCACGCGTTTTAGGAACCTCACCTAATTTAACTGTTGAACAACCACTGATAAAGCTAGTTACACCAAGAACTAGACATGCAAGTTTAGATAATTTCATCGGTAATTCTTTCTCTAACTAATTAATTAGCAATTGGGATAGTGATTAATGGTAGATTAGCACTTACATCACCCATTTGTAATGAATAAATTAACTTCAATAAAACTAAAGTTGAAGTTGATAGGCTATCTTGAGCTGAAATATAATACCAATCACCATTATATTTTACTCTAGTAATTGGATCTACTGGTTTACCTGTTCTAACATGTAACATGCCGTGAGTTAATTTACTCCAATCAATTTCATTACTAGCTAAACTAGCATTATAATCTTGATTGGTTACCGAAAGCTGTTTATTGTCTTCTGGTTCATCTACCGATTTAGATAAGAAATTAATCATATTAAAAAACGAACGTGGATAAACACTAATAATATTTTCAGGTGATGGTTTGTCTAGCTGTAAGGTATTGGTTAAAATAATCCTGTCGTAAATTTTTGATAAACCTAATTGTTTAGATAGGGTTGTAGCTGCATCAGAATTATTTGCATAGATTAAAATTGCAGGTTTACTTTCATACTTAGTAAGTGCTGTATAAACTTGGTTGTCATCAGATAAATAACTTAAGCTATTAATAAAAGTATCAAATTTATTGCTATCAGGCAATTTGTTTGCATTTACATGCGATGAATAAGTCCCATTGTCTAAGTTACCAATTTTATTCATAGTTAATTTAAGTACTTCACTTAAATGATAACCAGAATTAAGTAACATATACACTTTATCCAAAGTTAATGGAGCTATAATTCCATTAGCAAATTTACTACCTTGAATTGGAGAATATGTAATAGTTGGAGTTTGTGTGAAAGATACTTGTGGCGAAAAGCTCCATAATGGACCATTATTTTTAGCACCAACATTAGAAGCTCCTATTTTACCATCTCCACCGACAGTCAATGAAGTAGAAGCAGTAATACTATCGACACTAACAAAATACGGAGTATCTCCATAATGTAAACGAATAATATTCAATAAAAACTGTTCGTTTTCACTAGTATCTAAAGCTCGATTATAATTTTCACGAGTTTGTGGGACATTACCTAAACCTACCGTGGTACAACCAGTTATAATTGTGGCTCCCAAACAACCCAGCAAAATTTGTTTAAATTTTTGTTTTTTCATTTACCAACCTTTGAAAGATAGTATTGTTTATTGGAAAGTGACATCAACCTCGCACAAAATAGCGAGGGACCCCTAAATTGCTAAGCATTTGACCTCCACCCCGCCCTAAATGGTGAGGATTCCTACGTTGCTAAACTAAGCACAAGTCTTGGTTTAGCTAATTCGGTGGGTTCTTGATTCATCGTAGCGTTTACATGCTCTATGCATTCCTGCTACTCCACAAGCGTAAATTCGGACATGTCTTGCCCTATTTATTTATATTTCTTTTGACTCTTAAAACTATATCTGCTTATAGCTATCGTTTACATATTTGATAAGTTAGAGTTATTGTTACACTCATCTCACTATTGTTTTCTAATAAACATATTTTTTCATCAGCTAGATTTGATTGTTATTCGCTGAAGCTAAGCTAAATCTTAGTAATACTTTACTACAAACCTATATTCTCGATTTTATAGCTTATTGGGTAAATAATAATAGCATATTTAATAATTGTAACATTATTTAGCTAATTGTAACAAGAAAA
>JBDLTW010000115.1:0-5936 GCA_039805605.1 Pseudomonadota bacterium | reverse complement strand
TTATTTAATAAAACATGGACAACAAGTAATAATAACACGTGAACCAGGCGGAACACCAATTGGTGAACAAATTCGTCAACTATTATTAAATCATGGTAAAATGCACCATAATACTGAATTATTACTTTATTTTGCTTCACGACAAGAAAACATTCAACAAGTAATTTTACCAAGCTTAAATGCTGGAATTTGCGTATTAGCCGATCGCTTTATTGATGCTTCAATTGCTTATCAAGGCGGTGGACGAAAACTTGGCATAGCTAAAATTCGACAAGCTTATGCTTTACTCGAACCACAATTAACTACTGATTTAACTTTATTGTTTGATGTACCAATTAAATTAGCTCTAGAGCGAATTAAACGTAGTCGCCAATTAGATCGCATTGAATTAGAATCTGAAGAGTTTTTTATCCGTGTACAACAAACATATCATCAGTTAATGCATGCTGAACCACAACGAATTAAACATATTTTAACTAATCAAGAATATGCTATTACTCGTCAAAAAATTACTACTGAATTAGATCGAATATTAGCTAATCGACAAGGAAATTAAAGTGTATCAATGGCTTAAAGATGATTACAAGTATATTATTCAAGCTTGGCAACAACGTCAAGCACAAAGTTGGTTGATTTCAGGTGCTGACAATTCTGGACAAGAACAACTAATTTGCCAGTTTATTGCTTATATACTCTGTCATAAGCGTCAAGGTCTTAACCCTTGTGAGAAATGTAATTCATGCCAATTACTGCATGAACACAATCATCCTGATTTATTACAATTAGACCTTGAGGAAGAACAAACTAACCTAAAAATGGAACAAATAAATCAAGCCATTGAATTTGCAAACATTAGTTCACACTTAGCTAATAATAAAATTATTTATTTACCTAAAAGTAATGCATTAAACATAAATACCGCTAATGCATTACTAAAAATTCTAGAGGAGCCACCACAAAACTGTTATTTTATTCTCGCTAGTAATAATATCAAACGCTTATTACCAACTATATTGAGTCGTTGTTTTAAAGTACAATTACACTTACCCAGTTGGAATGAAGCATTAGCCATTGCACAAATTCATCAACCTCAACAAACTGAATTTTGGTTAAGATTTTTTGCAGGTGAACCATTATTTAATCCACCACTAAGCATGGAAGAAATAGAACAATTAATTAATACCTTAACTAAACCAAGTATTGACAATATTTTTAAGTTAAGTACTAATTTAGACCCCAAACGTGTTGGAATGGAAATTTTACTTGATTGTTTAATAAAGTGGCTACATGATGTACTATTAATTAGTCAACAACAACCAGCACTTTATTTTAATCAGGCAAATCAAGCTATTCTAGAATTAACTAAACGTTTAAATATTTATAAATTGTTTGGCTTAATCGATGAAATAATTGAACTAAGCCCATGGGCATCTCACCCTTTAAATCACAAACTTCAATTTGAAAATTTATTATTAAAGTACCAACAAATCTATGTCTAAACCAATTTTTAATTCAATCCATCATATTGCGATAATTACAGCAGATTATCCACGAGCTAAATATTTTTATCATGATATCCTAGGTTTACCGATTATCCGTGAAGTCTATCGAGAACAACGAAATTCGTATAAATTAGATTTACAAGTTAACTCTACTACACAAATTGAATTGTTTTCTTTTCCCAATCCACCACAACGTCCATCAACACCTGAGGCTTGTGGTTTACGTCACTTAGCATTTGCTGTTAATGATATTGAACAAGCTATTTTACATTTAGCTAATTATCAAATCAGCTGTGAACCAATACGTGTTGACGAATTTACTGGTAAAAAATTTACCTTTTTCCGAGATCCAGATAATTTACCCCTAGAATTGTATCAACTATAATTGATAAGAAAGTTAGACTATTATGGCAATTATTACTGTAGATAAACTTAATTTAGCTTTTGGTCATCATAAACTACTTGATCAAGTAAGTTTTAGTTTAGATAAACATGACAAATATGGCTTAATTGGACGCAATGGAGCTGGAAAATCATCATTTCTTAAAGTTATTGCAGGTAGCCAAACACCTGATGATGGGCAAGTACATTACCAAGAAGGATTAAAATTAGTTTACGTTGCTCAAGAGCCACAATTAAACCAAGAATTAACCATTTTTCAAGAAGTAATGAGTGGTTTAGGTCAATTAACGCAAACTTTAGCAGATTATTATGCTTGTTTAGATCAATTAGCAGAAGATTACTCTATAGAAAGTTTAAATCATATTACTAATTTACAGCATGAATTAGAATATCATAATGGCTGGGTAGTTAAAAATCTTATTGATAAAACTTTATCTGAATTAGGTTTAGATGGGCATCAAATTATTGCTGATCTATCTGGTGGAGTGCGTAAAAAAGTCGCCTTAGCAAAAGCTTTAGTAGTTAACCCTGATATTTTATTACTAGATGAACCAACTAATCATCTTGATATTTATGCTATTGAATGGTTAGAACAAATTTTAGCTAATTTTAATGGTGCTATTATTTTAATTACTCATGATCGTCGCTTTTTAGATAATACAATTAACAAAATTTTTGAATTAGATCGAGGTAAATTAAATAGCTATAATGGTAATTTTGCGCGTTATCAAGAATTAAAAGCAAGGCAATTAGCTGATGAAGCAAAATCAAATGCTGAATTTGATAAGTTATTAGCTCAAGAAGAAGTTTGGATTCGTAAAGGTATTGAGGCTAGACGGACACGTAATGAAGGTCGTGTTCGTCGTTTAGAACAATTACGTGAAATTCGTAGCAAACGCCGAGAACATCAAGGATCGGTAAAACTACAAATTGACAATGGTATGGTTTCAGGTAAAATAGTTGCTGAAGTTGAACAATTATCCTTAAAATTTGCCAATAAAACCATTATTGATAATTTTTCCAGCAAAATTATGCGAGGCGATAAAATTGGCTTGATTGGTAGTAATGGAATAGGTAAAACAAGTTTGTTAAAAACTATTTTAGGTGAATTAAATCCTAGTTCAGGTATAATTAAGCTTGGAACTAAATTAGAAATAGCTTACTTTGATCAATTACGCCAACAATTAGAAGAAGACAAAACTATTCAAGAAATTATTGGTCAAGGTCAAGACTATGTATTTATCAATGGTGCAAGAAAACATATTGCAACTTATTTAGAAGAATTTCTATTTGATCCTGCACGTTTTCGTTCTCCTGTATCATCATTATCTGGTGGTGAACGCAATCGTTTATTATTAGCTCGACTATTTTCACAACCAGCAAATGTTCTAGTTTTAGATGAACCAACTAATGATTTAGGTATGGATACCCTTGAACTACTTGAGGAGTTATTAGCTAATTTTTCAGGTACTGTGTTTTTGGTTAGCCATGATCGAGAATTTTTAGATAATGTAGTTACTCAATCATGGGTGTTTTTAGGTGATGGCAAGATATTAGAATATAGTGGCGGGTATAGTGATTGGATGAATTATAAAGAACATTATTTTAATCAAATCCTGACGAATAAAAAAACTAGTGAAGCTAATAATAACAAAGCAATTAATGAAGTCGTAGCTAATAATATGAATAAAAATTCTACTCCAGTAGCAGCTAAGACTAAATTGAGTTATAAAGAAAAATTAGAACTAGAACAATTACCAGATTTATTAGCTCAATTAGAAACAGAGCAAAATGAACTAAATCAAGCACTACAAGATCCACAACTATATAAAACTGATCATCAATTAGCTAGTCAATATACAGCTCGAGTTGCGCAATTAGATGAATTAATTTTAAACAAATTAGCTCGTTGGGAAGAACTAGAAAAATTTATTAAATAAATTTTACAACTTAAATTAACGATACTTTAATTAAGGAAACTTAACTTGTGCAAAAAAATTCCTCGTTTGATGTAATTATTATTGGTGCTGGAGCCGCAGGATTAATGTGCGCTCAATTAACTGGTGCACGGCATAAACGCGTATTAATATTAGATCATAGTGACAAATTAGCTGAAAAAATTCGCATCTCAGGCGGTGGACGCTGTAATTTTACCAATTTACAAGCTAGTCCAGAATGCTATATTTCACAAAATAAACATTTTATTAATTCGGCTTTATCACGTTATACACCATGGCATTTTTGTGAATTACTGAATCAGCACCAACTTAGTTATCATGAAAAAACTTTGGGACAATTATTTTGTAATCAAAAATCTCAGGCAATTATTGACTTACTTGATTTTTTATGCCAACAAGCTCAAGTTATACGCTTGATGAGTACAAAAATTTTCGATATAGAAAAAACTACTAGAGGATTTAAACTAGAAACATCACAAGGTACTTTTCTTAGTGAAGCTTTGGTCATTGCAACAGGAGGATTGTCTATCCCACAAATTGGTGCTAGTAGTTTTGGTTATCAAATTGCTAGACAATTTGATCACAATATTATTACTACTGCTCCAGCATTGGTTCCATTATGCTTAGATAAGCCACAATTAGATCAATTAAAAGATTTAGCTGGTGTATCCTTTTTTAGTCGCGTAAGCAATGAAAAAATAAACTTTAGTGAACATAGTTTATTTACTCACCGTGGCTTAAGTGGTCCTGCTATATTACAAATTTCCTCATATTGGCAAGCTGGAGAAGCTATTGAAATTAATTTATTACCTGAAGAGTCTATTTTTACTATTATTCAAGCACAGCGTAGTTCCAATAAATTATTAAGTAATTTTCTAGGTGGGTATCTTCCGCAACGCTTAGCTACCAGTTTAACTAAACTCTTAGGTTTTGATCCTATAATTAGTCAATTAAATAAGAAACAACTAACTCAAATTAGCCAATTAATTCATAGTTTTAGCATCCACCCATGTGGCAGTGAAGGTTATAAAAAAGCTGAAGTTACTCGTGGAGGCGTTGATACTAGGCAACTTAATTCTAAAACAATGATGAGCAATCAGATTGAAGGATTGTATTTTATTGGTGAAGTAGTTGATGTTACAGGTTGGCTTGGTGGCTATAACTTTCAATGGGCATGGTCATCAGCACATGCAGTAGCAACAAGTTTTTAATTTTTAAAAAGGGTTTTTATGAAAAAAATTTTAACGTTAATTTTAGGTAGTGCTATTTCCAGTAGCATTAGTTATGCTGACACAGCATCTGCTAATTATATTAAACATTATTTACAAATAGTATATCCAACTTCAAATGAGCTCCAAGCAATGTCAGAATCGCAAATTCAAGAAGTGTATACTAATGAACTAAATACATGGTTTAGAGTCCCTATGCCTTCTTTTGAATCTGGTTTATTTGCTAATATTACCCCCCAATATCGGGTTTTTGTATTTCCTGATACTGCAGCTCGTACACGTACAGATTTAGCTAATAAGCAAATGTTGGCAAAAAATGGCTTTAATTCTCAAGAAGTAATCCTAGGATCAAATAAGAACTATATTGAGGTATCTTCATTAGCATGGATGAATTTTCCATTTGGTGCTTATTTTAACTGGGCACATGGTTCAGGTATTTATTTAAATACTGAAGGAAAAACCATTAGTGGATATACTAAAGTAGATATTCTATACAAAATCTATTTAAAAAATAATCAATTAGATCAATACTATACTAGATTAGCAACTTCCCAAATGGTTCAAGGTGAAATTTTTGCGAGTAATTTACCACTGGAGCAATTATTAAATATTTATGCGAAATCAACTAAAGTATCTGATTATGCTAAATCGGTTGATTATATAAAATTTACTGAACAAAATTTCCATATTGCAAATGGAGCCATGCCGTTAGCAGTTGCAATATTAGGAACATCTGAGTGGGACAAAGAAAAGCAAACTCAATTTGCCAATTTAGTGGCTGATAAGCAGTATAATAAAGCCTATCGTATGCTTTTAGAAATTTATGTTAATGATCATAAAAATGG
>JBDLTW010000114.1:0-2919 GCA_039805605.1 Pseudomonadota bacterium | reverse complement strand
AAATATTTTGAAAAAAACTTAAGACTAAATCGACCTCAAAAGCTTGAAATACCCTCTGAAGTAGACAATTCTGAAAGTAAAAAAATACTTAAAGCAAGGGAGAAGTTAGCTCCATTTTCAGAAAAAGTTGATTTAAGAGAGACATTATCTGCAATGGAAAGTGCAATGATAAAATCGTTTGGTAAAAATTCAAGTTTAGATGTCAAAAATCTTAAAGATATAACAGATTCTGCAAGTAAAGGAGTGATTGAAGGATTAGCATTAAGCATGCTTGCAATCGTAGATGAGGAAATGAAAAAGCAATCTGCACAGCCTGTATATATTGGTGATGTGAGAAAAAAATAATCTCAAAATAAGATTTTTTGCAAATTATGCTATAATCTTACAATCAAAATTCAATAGACATAAGGCAGTATATGAAAGAATTATCATACCGTGATGCAGGTGTAGATATGGAAGCAGGCGATAATCTCGTAGAACGCATTAAGCCACTTGCTAAAAAAACCATGAGAGAAGGCGTACTAGCTGGAATTGGTGGATTTGGTGCCTTATTTGAAATTGGAAATAAATATAAAAACCCTGTGCTAGTATCAGGCACAGACGGTGTAGGTACAAAGCTAAAATTAGCCTTTGAATTAGATGCACATGACAATATCGGTCAAGATTTAGTTGCAATGAGCGTAAACGATATTTTAGTGCAAGGTGCTGAATCGTTATTCTTTTTAGATTACTTTGCTTGCGGTAAATTAAACGTTGATGTAGCTGAACGTGTTGTTTCAGGTATTGCTCAAGGTTGTAGCCTTGCAGGTTGTGCTTTAATTGGTGGTGAAACTGCTGAAATGCCTGATATGTACCCAGAAGGCGAATACGATTTAGCAGGATTTGCAGTTGGAGCTGTAGAAAAAGATAACATTATTGATGGTAGCAAAATCAAAGAAGGCGATGTAATTTTAGGTTTAGCTTCAAGTGGAGCTCACTCTAATGGTTATTCTTTAATCCGCAAAATTATTAAACTTAGTGGTGCTAGCTTTGACACTGATATTAGTGGTCAAACGCTAAAACAAGCTGTAATGCAACCAACTAGAATTTACGTAAAACAAATTTTAGAATTAATCAAACAGGTTGAAGTTAAAGGCTTAGCACATATTACAGGTGGTGGCTTAACTGAAAATATTCCTCGTATTTTAAAAGATAATTTACAAGCTCAATTAAAAGTTGGCTCATGGGAAACCCTACCTTTATTCAATTGGTTACAACAGCAAGGCAATGTAAACCAAAATGAGATGTACCGTGTATTTAACTGTGGTATTGGCATGGTAATTGTATTAGATGAAAGCCAAGTTGAAAAAGCCAAACAAGTTTTAGAGCAACAAGGCGAAAAAGTTTATACGATTGGTAAAATTGCGAGTAAATCAACTCAAGATGATAGCGTGATTTATGTGTAGCTGAAGCTCAAACAGAACAAAAATCTAATAAATAGATATGTAAAATGTATTACTCATTCATCTGTGAGTAATACTCTAAAATCCATCAATTCTACTTATTCAGCCAATTTTTCAGCATGGGCTTTAAGCCTATACAAGCTATTAATTACAGGTGTCATATTTTCAAATTTACCATGAGCTTGACCAAATACATTATTTAATACTCCAAATTCTAGCCTCTCATTATCTTCAACAGGCGTTAAAATAAATCCGTGAGATGCTAAGGGTTTAGTTGTAGGAATTATTTTATATGGTGGATTTATCATATTTTTAGTTAAACTTATTCCTGAGGATTCTGCAGGGGATATATATAACATATAACCCTTGATGTCTCTAGCTCTAGGAACAAATTTATTTAGTTGTTTAGTATTATAAGTCGCTGCATCTAATCCAATACATGGAATAGTCTTACTTTCATCTTCACTATGGCATAAATATCCAGCAATAAATCCGCCTAATGAATGACCAATCACGCAATAAGGTTTAATCTTTTGTATAATTTCTTTCGTTCTAGCTAACTTTTGGCTTTTAGCAATATTTCCTGTGAGACCTAGTGCTGATGTAATGTTATTTCGCATATCTGTGTTATAACTACTATCTTGAGTACCTCGGATTAAGCAAATTAATTTATTATCAATTTGGCAAAAATTCATATGTGCTTTTTGAGTGGCATTTTTTTCTAAATTTTCTTCATTAATTAAGCTAAATAATTTTTCTATGTTTGCAGGTGTTTTCAAATCAACTGATTTAGATTTAAAGTCATTTTTATGTTTTTCAATCGTTTCTTTTGGTATACCCCTGTATTCAAGATAATTTGAGATAGAACGACTCTTAGCATCACGAGCTATATGTCCTACAAAGTAGCGAAAATCATTTAAACTTAATGTGTCATCATTAGTAGTTTGACTAAGTAAAAACTCTGCATCACTTTTATTTAAGCCTAACCTCATGAAGTCATTAACATTATTAAGTAATTTTATACTATGTCTTAATTTTGAATAGTCAACAAGTAAATTTGAACGATTAGCTTTATATTCAGCATCATCTTTAGGGTTTAAATGAGTAGCACAAATGATTTGAATTGTATAATCAATTAAATTAGCAAATATTTTAGCTTTTTGTTGAGGTGTGCAATTAGGTAAACATAGTTTCATGTTATTGCATATTTCATTAATATTATCTAAATTAATTTCAAAAGATGGCATAATTCCATCTAGTCCAGCAATTCCAATCGTAGACAAGGCAATATTTGTGCCAAATTGAGCTAGGTTATTGGCTTTCAATGAAGATAAACGAAATTCTTCAAAGCTACTATTAAATGTCGGAACTCCTAATTTATGAATTAATTTAGATGAATTTCCTTTTAAAAAGCTTCCATCTTTTACACTTTGGGGAATAACTTTACTGGTTTTAGATGATTTCTCTGTAGTTGGCA
>JBDLTW010000113.1:0-7244 GCA_039805605.1 Pseudomonadota bacterium | reverse complement strand
TCCTGGCACAATTGAAAAACAATATATTCCAGAATATGCTGGTGCTGGAATTAATCGTATTTCATTAGGAATTCAATCATTTAATAATCAACATTTACAAGGCTTAGGACGCATTCATAATGCGAATGAAGCTCTTGTGGCAATAGAAACTGTCGCTAAACATTTTACTAATTTTAATCTAGATATTATTTATGGATTAGCTAATCAAACTTTAATTGAGGCGCAACAAGATATTCTTCAGGCAATTGCTTGTCAACCACAACATATCTCAGCATATAATTTAACTATTGAACCCAATACCCATTTTGCTAAATTTACACCCGACAATTTACCTGATCAAGATAACTGCTATCAAATGCAAGAAATAATTGCTCATGAATTAACCCAAGCAGGATTTGCACATTATGAAGTTTCAGCATTTGCTAAAACTGGTTATCAATCACAACATAATAAAAACTATTGGCAATTTGGTGATTATTTAGGAATTGGGGCTGGAGCACATTCTAAATTAAGTTTTCATGACCAAATCTTACGTCAAGCACGTTATAAGCATCCACAAGATTATATGCAACGGGTTAAAAATAATCAACACATTAATGAACAAAGAGTATTAAGCGAACAAGAATTAGGTTTTGAATTTATGATGAATGCCTTACGTTTGATTGATGGCTTTCCCAGTCAATTATTTACTCAAACTACAGGATTAAGTTTAGGAACTATTTTACCAAAATTGCAACAAGCTGAGCAGAAAAATTTTATTACTTTAAGGAATAACCAAATCCAACCAACTAGTCATGGAATAGATTTTTTAAACAATTTATTAGAGCTTTTTTTATAAATAATCTAATTAATGTGGTAAAATTGTGTCATCTTATGCATGAAAATAAGATTAAATACCTGAATTAATATTTAAAAAGGGGGGAATTATGAAAATATTAGTTTTAAATTGTGGTAGTTCATCACTAAAATATCAATTAATTGATTTAACTAGTGAAGAAATATTAGCCAAAGGCGTAATTGAGCGAATTGGTTTGACTGATGCACAACTAATTCATTATCGCTATGATCAAAAATTTATTGTAGCAGAAGATCAACAAATTAATTATGGTGGTATTATCAACAACCATCAGAGTGCTGTAAATTGTGTATTAACGGTATTAACGGCACTTGATTTAGGTGTTATTGACAATCTTACGCAAATTGAAGCAGTTGGACATCGGGTAGTCCATGGTGGTGAAAAATATGCGAATTCAGTTTTAATCAATGATACAGTTATTGCTGACTTAGAATATTATTCAAAATTAGCACCATTGCACAATCCAGCTAATATAATAGGAATTAAAAGTTGCTTAGCATTATTGAAAACCACTCCAATGGTAGCGGTTTTTGATACAGCTTTTCATCAAACTATGCCTCCTGAAGCTTATGTATATTCATTACCTTATAATTTATATCAACAATATGCTATTCGTCGCTATGGTTTTCATGGGACTTCACATAAGTATGTTGCACAACAAGCAGCTAAATTTCTTAATCGTGATCTTAAACAATTAAAATTAATTAGTTGTCATTTAGGAAATGGTGCATCAGTAGCTGCAATCAAATTTGGTCACAGTATTGATACAAGTATGGGATTTACACCATTAGCTGGTTTAACTATGGGTACACGTTGTGGCGATCTGGATCCTAGTATTTTACCATGGTTAGCCAATGAACTAAATATGGATTTTGCTACTATTGATAATTTGTTAAATAAACAATCTGGTATATTAGGTATTTCAGGAGTTAGTAGTGATTTTCGCGATTTAGCAGAAGCATCCACACAAGGAAATACCCAAGCTGAATTAGCTTTAAATATTTTTAGTTACCAAGTTAAAAAATATATTGGTGCTTATATGGCGGCGATGAATGGTGTCGACGCAATAATTTTCACTGCTGGGATTGGTGAAAATGATATTAAAACTCGAGCACGAATTATTAGCGATTTAGAATGTTTTAATATAAAATTGGATCCACAGCGAAATAATGTTCGTGGTAAATTGACCTTAATTAGCAGTGAGCATTCTTTAGTAAAAGTTTTATTAGTACCGACTAATGAAGAACTAATGATTGCCAAAGAAACAAAATTAGTAATTCACAATTAAAGGAGATTATATTATGAGTTGTAATTTAGTAGTAGTGCCAACTGAGCCTGGAGTAGGTGGCTCTAATGTTCGCTTAGGTGTATTACACGCACTAGAACAACACGGTTATTCTGTTGGGACATTTCATCCATTTCGTGATACTAATATTTCCAATTTGCAACTACAAAATTATATTTTGGAAAATCGACAACAAGATTTAATCGAAGATATTATGAAGGCATTTGAACCTTCTAATAAATACGATTTTGTAATAATTGAGGGTGTTTATACTAAGCTTGGTCAAAATAGCGAGTTAGCATGGTTTACTAATTATGTGGATTGGTTTAATGATGCTTTAGTAAGAGCATTAATGGGTTATGTAATTTTGGTTACTCGTCCAACATGCAATGATGTGCATAAATTAGAAGAAAAAATTAATATTGCCTTAAATAATTTTAAACCTGAATATGTAGTTGGTTTTGTGATAAGTAAATTAAATGCACCAATTAATAAACAAGGTGAGATTAAATTTAGTCTACTAGATGATCGTGACGATTCATATCTAACTATTACTCATGAACAAATAGCTAATTTTGCTATTTTTCAACAAGGTAATATAAAATTACTAGGTACCACACCATGGAATAGTTTGCTATCTGAACCACGAATTAAAGACGTTATGCAAGAATTAGATATTCAGCCATTAATTGACAATACAGATACCGATCGTAGAATTAAACGAGTAAGTATTTGCTCGCGTTATCCAGATAATTTAATTCGTGAATTAGTACCAGGGACATTAATAGTAACTTCAGCAGATCGTGCTGATATAATTCTGACTGCATGCCTAGCCGAAGCTAAAGGGATCAAGTTGGCAGGAATTTTACTTACTGCAGATTATGAAGTTCCTCAAGAAACATTATGGTTTTGTTATGCACCAGGTACAGAAAATAAGCTACCAATTTATGCTAATCAAGATCATCGCAAAACTACAAGTTTAGCAATTTCTTTACAAGAAGGAGAATATTCTGTAGTTCCTGTTGATGATTTAGAGCGAATTAATTTAATTAAACAATATTCTGCTGAGTTTATGGATATTAAATTATTAGAGTCTAAGCTTAATAATACAGTTAATAAAAAAATGTCACCACCTGCATTTCGTTATATGTTAATTAAATTAGCGCAACAATCAAAAAAACGTATTGTATTACCAGAAGGTGATGAATTACGCACTTTAACAGCAGCCATTCACTGCCAAGAAAAAGGCATTGCTGATTGTATACTTTTAGGTGACTTAGAGAAAATTCATCGACTAGCTAGTACTAATTTATTAACTATTCCTGATGATATGAAAATCATTAATCCGAAAGATATTGCTCAGAACTATATTGAGCAATTAGTTGAATTACGTAAAAATAAAGGAATGAATTATCAACAAGCATATGAATTATTATTACATGATTGTAACTATTTAGGAACTATGATGATTTATAATCAAGAAGTTGATGGTATGGTTTCGGGTGCAGAAAATACTACTGCTGCCACAGTACGCCCAGCACTTCAAATTGTCAAAACTAGACCTGATAGCTCACTAGTATCATCTGTGTTTTTTATGTGTTTAGAAGATCAAGTTTTAGTGTATGGTGATTGTGCAATAAATACCGATCCTAATGCTGAGGAATTGGCAGATATAGCTATTCAAAGTGCAGACACCGCAGTTAAGTTTAATATTGAGCCAAGAGTAGCAATGATTAGTTATTCGACAGGTGATTCTGGTACAGGTGCTGATGTTGAAAAAGTAAAATTAGCTACTGAACTAGTTAAACAAAAGCGACCAGATATTATTATTGATGGACCATTACAATATGATGCGGCAATGAACAAGGACGTTGCTATTAAAAAAGCACCAAATAGCTTGGTTGCAGGTAAAGCAACCGTGTGTATTTTCCCTGATTTAAATACAGGAAACACTACTTATAAAGCAGTGCAACGTAGTGCTAATGTTTTAAGCATTGGTCCAGTTTTACAAGGTTTAAATAAACCTGTTAATGATTTGTCTCGTGGTGCTACCGTCGATGATATTATTTATACTATTGCCATAACTGCAATTCAAAGTTAAACAAATAGACCACAAGATGTGGTCTATTTTATGATTGTTTATAAATTTGGTTGGATACGTAAATTGTTAAATTGCATGCTTTCACGTGGGGCTAGTACAGTTGCACTACCACTAGTTACTACATCACCATGAGAATCAGTACATTTACAATCTAAAATCACTCGTCCTTTAGCTAATTTTTCACTAACGGTAACGGTTACTTCTAATGTTTCACCAATGTATACTGGTTTTTGAAAACTTAAACTTTGTCCAAGATAAATTGTACCTGGTCCAGGTAATTGAGTTCCTAATAGAGTTGAGAAAAATCCTGCTGAAATCATTCCATGGGCAATACATTTACCAAAGCGAGTTGTTTGGGCATATTCAGCATCAAAATGAGCAGGATTTAAATCTCCAGAAACTAATCCAAATAGATAAATATCTCGTTCTTCAATGGTTTTTTTAATTGTGGCACTCATACCAACAGTAATTTCATCATAAGTTACATTTTTAATTAACATTATTCATCACTTTCTAGCTAAAAACAATTATAAGATTATAGATTTATTTAATATGATAACCGCCATCAACAAAGAGAATATCTCCCGTCATACCTGTAGCTAAATCACTACATAAGAAAGCTGCTAAATTACCAACTTCTTTAATAGTTACAGGTCGGCTCATTGGGGCATTACTCGTAGTATCTTCAAGCAATTCGCTAAAGTTTTTTAACCCACTAGCCGCACGAGTTTTGATAACGCCGGGTGAAATAGCATATACACGAATATTACTAGTAGCTAATTCATTGGCAACATATCTTACAGAAGCTTCGAGACTGGCTTTAATTACACCCATAATTCCATAGTTATCAATTACTTTTTCTGCACCTAAATAAGTCATTGTAATCACAGCACCGCCATTAGGCATTACTTGTTCAGCTAAACGGCAAATTTCAATAAACGAAAAGCTAGAAATATGATAACTAGAAGCAAAGCCCTGCCAACTACAATCAACTACTCGACCATATAAACTATCTTTATCAGCAAAAGCAATCGAGTGAACTATAAAATCAATCTGACCAACATCTTGCTTAATCAGATTTAATAAATCCTCAATATTATTTGAATCTTGCACATCACATTTCGTAAAAATAATTTTAATATTTAATTCTTGACATGCTTTTTGCACATGAGGCAGAGCCTTATCATTTAAATATGTAACAATCAGTTCTTTACATCCAGCTTCAACAATTGATTTCGCACAACCATATGCAATTGAAGCATCATTAGCCACGCCAATAATTAATCCTTTTTTATTACTTAAATCTAACATATTAATTTCTCCAGAAAAATTTATTATTTAATTGAATTTGCATATAAACATGCTAAAGCACATGAAATAGTACGCGAAGTGGCTCCATCAGCTCGTGAAGTCAAAATAATTGGTACTTTAGCCCCCATTAATAGACCAGATAAAACAGCTTTGCCAAAATACTCCATAGTTTTAACGATAGCATTAGCAGCTTCAATGTTAGCGGCTATTAAAATATTGGCATTTCCTGCTACTTGTGAGTTATTAATCTGTTTAATTTCAGCTGCTTTTTTGCTAACCGCAATATCTAAAGCCATTGGTCCTTCAACTATCACATTGTTTCCCCAGTCAATAATTTGTAAATGATGGGCATCTATAGATGATGGGACTTGTACACGAACTTGTTCATCAGCAGAAAGTAGTGCAACTTTTATTGGTGCAGGTAATTGTAGTGCATTAGCTAAATTAATGCTATTACGAATCATATCTTTTTTTACCGTAAAATCAGGTATTACATTAACTGCAGCATCTGATACCAAAATAGGCAATGTCTGTTCGGGAAAAAACATTGCACAAGTATGTGTAATTCTTTGGTGAGGAACACGAATACCACATTCAGAATCTAAGACAACTTTTAGTAATTCGTCAGTATGTAAATTACCTTTCATTAATGCTAATAATTCGCCATTACGAGCAGCCATTACGGCTTGTTTAGCTGCTTGAATACTTGTATCAGCATGAGTAATTGGATAATCATCAGGATTAGCATCTGCTTGAATTAATAAATCTTTAATTAAACTACTATTACCAAAAAATACAGGCTCAATTATTCGTTTATTATCAAATAAAGTTCCTTTTACTGCGTCTAGATTTGTGGGATAAATAATACCTGTTTTTATGCTCGGTAAAGATTGTGCTAAAGTTAAAATTCGATGCATAGTCAATAACTCCTTTATTGTGCCAGATCATGCAATAGCTTACTAGAAATGTTGTAATTTTTGACCTCAACCACACCCTAAATGGCGAAGATTCGGATACTCGCTAACTTGGTTAGCTAATTTGGTGGGCTCCTACTTCATCTTAATATTTTGAATGGCATCCCATCTATTTCACAGGCTAACACGGTAATACCTTTTATGTTTATTGTCAATATATTCAACAACAGAAACCACTGTACAGTTTAATGCATTATCTTATCCCTGAAGATAAAGGTTTTACGGCGTGGTGGATAAACAATTATCAATTATATTTATAAATGTGTTAAATTTGATATTAGTACAATCGCAGAAATAAAATAACATCAGTTAATAACTCAAATAATCATTTAATTTGAACTTTTATATCCAAATTTTTTCATGGTTGATTATTTGGAAACATACTGAATTAATCTCGAATAATCATTTGATATTACGATTAAATCACCACATTTATGGACAAAAATTAGGTTTAGCAAAATAATGCAAATAGTTTTTTCTGTATGTTTACATCTACAAAATAATTTTCAAATTATTCTGCTATGGTGCCGTTAATATCAACCTGTGCACAGACACCATTATAATGCAGTGCACAATTTTTTGCAAATATAATTATGCGTAACATAATAATAAATATAGATTTTTACCAACTAAGTCACTGATATGATTTTATAAATATTTTACAATACTTAAATATAAAAACACTAAAAAATAAATGGTTTTTTAGCATTGTTAGCT
>JBDLTW010000112.1:0-10875 GCA_039805605.1 Pseudomonadota bacterium | reverse complement strand
CATAATCTTCTTTTGAGTCTATTCTAGCTAAATAAAACAGTTAATTATCGTTTAGTTAGCATAAAACAACTCAATTAATCATAGCTCATTAACTTATTTTAGGAAAGGATAAGCTTTATTATTTATTGCTAATTAAGCATAGATGATCAGGTTTAATTAATAAACATATGAAAAAAATTATTTTACCATTAATTAGTTGCGGTGTTATTCTCGCTGGATGCAACCAAAAACAAGTAAAAACCATCCCACAAAAACATGTTGATGTACAAATTGTTCACTCTTATAACGTTCCTTATATTTATGATTATCCTGCTATGGTACAAGGTGTAGTTGATTATCCTGTAATTCCACGGGTAAGTGGGGCAATTTTCAAACAATACTATACTGAAGGTAGTTATGTTAAAAAAGGTACTCCGCTATATCAAATTGATCCACGACCTTTTGAACTAGACCTACAAACTTACCAAGGAAATTTAATCCGCGATAAAGCGGCTATGGATAATTACAAATTAATTTATGATCGTTACGTAAAATTATACGCAGCTCAAGCAGTATCACAACAAGATTTAGAATTACAACAAATTAATTATCAAACAGCGCAAGGTAATGTTCAAGCTGATGAAGCTAATATTAATCAAGCTAAATTAAATTTAGAATATGCGGTAGTACGAGCTCCTGCTGATGGTTATATTGCCGAACGTCAAGTAACTGTAGGTGATATGGTAACGGCATGGCAAACAGTAATGAACCAAATTAACTCGGCTAATGATATGTATATTAATTTTTCAATGCCAGAAAATGATCGTTTAGCTATTCAAAATGGACTAAATAATGGAGTTCTAACTGTTCCTAATGGATATAAATTTCGGATTGATCTACAATTAGCTGATGGAACACAATTAAAAAATAGTGGTTATGTACAATTCACCGATACCCGAATTAGCTTACAAAATGGGGTATGGAATATGCGTGCTTATGTTGATAATAAGCAATTAAAAAATCAATTACTCTCAGGTCAATTTGTCCATATTTATTTAAATGGTGTAACGTATAAAGATGCCTTTGCTATTCCTCAGGAAGCAGTATTTCGTGATGATAAAGGAGCATTTGTTTATATTGTTAAAGATGGTAAAGTTACTAAGCAGTCTGTAGTAACAGGTCCAATGACTGATGATTTATGGATTATTAGTTCTGGCTTAACTAATGGTATGCAAGTAATAACGGCAGGTGGAGTAAAAGTTATGGCAGGTGATAAAATAGTTGTAGACAATACAACTGACCAAGAAAAAATTGTTAAAGCTATTCCTGCAGTTGCTTCAGCACCTAAAGCAGTAACACCACCAAAAATTAATGCTTCTAATTATTTATCCAATTCACAGCAACGTCAAGTTAAGATCGATAAACAAGCCAACTTATACTCAAATTAGAAGGAATAGCTAATGTTTTGTCGTTTTTTTATTTTAAGACCTGTTTTATCGGTAGTACTGGCTATAATTATTACCTTAGCGGGTCTAGTTTCAATGGCAGTCTCGCCAATTGAACAATATCCAAATATTGTCCCCCCCTGTTTAAATATAGTTGTTCCATTCCCTGGTGCAAACTCTGAAACTATTGCTAATGCGGTAGCTGCTCCGATTGAAGATCAAATGTCGGGTGTGGCGGGAATGATTTATATGCAATCAGCTAGTCAAAATGGAAATAATGCTTTATCATTAAATGTTTATTTTGATGTTGGCACGAATTTACAAGCAGTAGAAGCTGATGCTTTAAATCGAATTCAAACCGCAATGCCACAGTTACCACCACAAGTACAAGCACAAGGTGTAACTATGCGGATGCAAAACCCTGATTTATTTATGCTAACACCATTTTATTCAGAAACAGGTAAACCTGATTTATTATATATTAGCAATTATGTGCAACGCTATATATATCCATTAGTTGAACAAATTCGTGGAGTTGGTGTAGTTTCTATTTTTGGTCAACGTCAATATGCAATGCGAATATTAACTGATCCAAATAAAATGAAATATTACAATATTGGAATTAGCGATATTCAAAAAGCAGTTTCAGATCAAAACTGGCCATATGCAATTGGATTAACGGCAATGGCTCCGATGCAAGGCTCACAGAAATATAATTTTCTGATGAATTCAACTGGTTATATGACGGAAGAGTCTCAATTTGAAAATATTGTAATTCGAGCTAGTGAAAGTAATGCCCAAGTAGTTAAAATTAAAGATATTGCTAAAGTTAAATTGGAAGCTCAACAATATGTTACCTACTATAATTCAGTGGTCAGAGATCCTAAAACAGGAAAAGCGATCCATTATCCTGCTACGGCAATTGGTATTTATTTAGCACCAGGTGCCAATGAATTAGAAGTAAAAAAACAATATACGCAATTACTTAATCAAATTGCTGAGCATATGCCAAATGGTATAAAATTTTATAACCACTATGACTCATCTGAATTTGTTATTACTTCAATTAATTCAGTAGTTTCAACTTTATTTATTGCTTTTGGTTTAGTTTTTTTAGTGGTTTTTTTGTTTATTCAAAATATTCGTGGCACAATTATTCCAATTATCGCTATTCCTGTTGCTATTATTGGAACTTTTGCAGGTACTTATGTATTAGGTTTTTCAATAAATACTTTAACTTTATTTGGCATGGTTTTGGCTATTGGTATTGTTGTGGATGATGCAATTGTCGTCTTAGAAAATGTTGAGCGTTTAATGACGGAAGAAGGATTATCACCATTAGACGCAGCAATAAAAGGTATGGAACAAGTAGCAGGTCCAGTAATTGCAGTAGTTTGTGTTTTAAATGCAGTGTTTGTTCCCGTAGCTTTCCTCGGTGGTTTTAGTGGTGTTTTAATGCAGCAATTTGCAGTAACCATTGCTATTTCTGTCTTGTTATCAGGAATTATTGCTTTAACTTTAACACCGACTTTATGCGCAATGTTTTTACAACATAAATCAACATCTAGTAAACCTAATCCGTTAGCCCAACAATTAAATAAATTATTTGCTGGATTTAATTATGGTTTTAGTGCTTTACAAAATGGGTATATTTATTTAGTAACCAAAATTATTGATAATCAAACTAAAGCGATTTTAATTTGGTGTGCAGTAGTTATTACCGTAATTTTATCATTTGTAAAAATCCCAACTGGATTAATTCCATTAGAGGATATGGGGTATTTCTATTCTACTGAGCGAGTTAATGCTGCAGGTTCAATTGAATATAATATTCAACAACAATTACAATATGCTGAAGAGGTAATGAATAAAATTCCTTATATTCAAAGGGTTGCAGTTATGGCTGGTAAAGACATTGTTGATAATGGCTCTATTAAAACCAATACTTCAACTTTAAGCTTAATTTTAAAAGATCAAAACCAGCGCAATTTGGCAACTCAAGGAGTAAATCAAGCTATAGAACAAACTAATCAAATATTGCAAGAGCATAAGCGGATGGCAGGTTATGTTTACAATCAACCACCTATTCGTGGAATGAGCCCAACTGGAGGAGTTACGTTCTATTTGCAAAGTGCGATACCTGATATTAGCGTTAATGACATTGCCAATGACAGTAAAAAATTAGTAGCTTATTTAATGGAACATTATCCTGATATTGTCAGTAAAGCTAATCAAATGTATGTAACTACTACTCCTGAACTTAATGTTAAAGTAGATCCGCGTAAAGCATATGCGTATAAGGTTCCATATCAAAATATATTTAATTCCTTACAATCAGTATTTGGTTTATATTATATAAACTATTTTACCAAATGGAATGATTTATGGTGGGTATTAGTACAAAGTGAATATGACTATCGTAAAAATCCTCAATTATTCAATGTTGTTTATGTTAAAAATACTGATGGGGTAATGATCCCTATTGGTAGCCTAGCAACCTTAGAATATACTACAGGGCCAGAAGTAGTTACTCGCTTTAATGATTTTTTAGCCAGTCAAATTATTGTTGATCCTGCCAATGGTAAAACTTCTGGAGAGGTAATGCAAATCGTCAAAGAGGCAGTACCTAAAGTTCTTGGTGGTAAATATTATATCAAATGGTTTGGACCTGCATATCAACAGAATATAGCTGGAAATAAATCATTGATTGCATTTGGTCTAGGTTTAGTTATGGTGTTTTTAATTTTAGCCGCTCTTTATGAAATGTGGAGTTTACCATTAGCTATTTTAATGGCATTACCATTCGCATTATTGGGTGCTGCCTTAACATTATTAATTTTTCATATGCCAAATAATATTTATTTTCAAGTCAGTATGCTAACCTTAATTGGCTTATCCGCCAAAAATGCAATTTTAATTATTGAGTTTGCTATTGAGGCAGTGCGTAATGAAGGAAAGAGTTATCGCGAAGCAGCTATTCATGCAGCTAGTGTACGTTTCCGACCAATTGTAATGACTTCATTAGCCTTTATTCTAGGTGCTATCCCACTAGCAACGGCAACTGGAGCTGGAGCTAACTCACAACACTCAGTAGGTTATGGTATTATTGGTGGAATGCTAGGTTCAACTTGTATTGCAACCTTATTTGTGCCATTATTTTTTATTTTAGTAATGAATTGGTCAAAAAAACCAAAACCTTAACTTTTTTAATCTCGCTCTTTAGGGCGAGATTATACAGCATATTGGATAAGCAACATAGCTATAAACATATATGGTAAAATAATGTAATTACTTTATTCAATTTAGGAGCAATAATTTAATGCAAGTCAATCAAATTCGCAATAAATTTTTAGAATTTTTTAAGTCTAAAGGTCATGAAATTGTTAAATCAAGTTCATTAATTCCTCACGATGATCCAACTTTATTATTTACGAATGCAGGGATGAACCAATTTAAAGATGTATTTTTAGGTTTAGAGCAACGAGATTATCAACGAGCAACTACCGCACAAAAATGTGTACGTGCTGGTGGTAAACATAATGATTTAGAAAATGTAGGTTATACTGCACGCCACCATACTTTTTTTGAAATGTTAGGTAATTTTAGTTTTGGTGATTATTTTAAACAAGATGCTTTAAAATTCGCATGGGAATTTTTAACTTCTCCACAATGGTTAAATTTACCAGCAGATAAATTGTATGTAACTGTTTATCATACTGATGATGAAGCCTTTAATATTTGGCATCAGCAAATTGGTCTAGCACCAGAGCGAATTATTCGCATCGGTGATAAAGCTAATGGTGGGTCGGATAATTTTTGGCAAATGGGTGATACTGGTCCATGTGGTCCATGTAGCGAAATATTTTATGATCATGGTGCTGAAATTTGGGGTGGTTTACCAGGTAGTGCTGAAGAAGATGGAGATCGTTATATTGAAATCTGGAATAATGTCTTTATGCAATTTAATCGTGATGAAAATGGTCAATTACATCCATTACCTAAACCATCAGTTGATACAGGAATGGGTATAGAACGAATTGCTGCAGTGTTGCAAAAAGTACATAGTAATTATGAAATTGATTTATTTGTCAATTTAATTGATCACGCCGCCCAAATTACTCAAATTCAAGATAAAACTAATCCTTCATTAAAGGTTCTTGCTGACCATATCCGTTCAGTAGCTTTTTTAATTGCTGATGGTGCTATTCCTGCCAATGATGGACGTGGTTACGTATTACGTCGCATTATCCGTCGAGCAATTCGCCATGGTTATAAATTAGGTCAACGTGCACCATTTTTCTATCAATTAATTAGCACCTTAGTTAGCTTAATGGGTCAAGCTTATCCTGAATTAGTTGAGCACCAAGATTTAATTAGCAAAACTATTGCTCAAGAAGAAGAACGTTTTTTCCAAACTATCGATCATGGTATGAGTTTATTACAGAGTGAATTGAGTCAAAAACCAACTATTCTAGCTGGGGCTATAGCGTTCAAATTATATGATACTTATGGTTTTCCCTTAGATTTAACTCAAGATGTATGTCGTGAATATTCTATTGAGGTTGACTTAGCTAGTTTTGAAACATGCATGAATGAACAACGTGATAAGGCTAAAGCTGCAGGTAAATTCAAAATGAGTGATAACCTTGATTATACTGGTTGTGAAACTACTTTTATTGGTTATGATGATAACTCATGTATTACTAAAATTGCTGCATTGTATCAAGATGGAATTGAAGTTCAGCAATTAGCTAGTGGTGCTAATGGTGTTGTAGTTCTTGAGCAAAGTGTATTTTATGCTGAATCTGGTGGTCAAATTGGTGACAAAGGTACGATTATTCGTGACGGTGGCATTAATTGTTTATTTGAAGTTGAAGATACGCAAAAAATTCGGGCTAATGTACATGGTCATAGCGGTAAATTAATTAATGGTAGTTTAACCGTTGGTGATGAAGTAATTGTAACTATTGATTTGCATAAACGCTTAGCTACTGCGCGCAATCACTCGGTAACCCATTTATTACATAAAGCATTACATGAAGTTGTAGGTGCTCATGCTGTTCAAAAGGGATCATTAGTTACTGCCGAATATACTCGCTTTGATTTTGCGAATGACAAAGGTCTAAGTGCAATCCAAATAGAACAAATAGAACGTATTGTTAATCATGTAATCATGCAAAATTATGAAGTTGTTATTGATGAAATGAGTTATGAAGAAGCAACTCAAGCAGGTGCTATGGCTTTATTTGGTGAAAAATATGGCGATAAAGTACGTGTGGTAAAAATGGGTGAATTTTCTACCGAATTATGTGGTGGAACTCATGTTATTCAAACTGGCGATATTGGTTTATTTTCTATTACTAGTGAAAGTGGTGTTGCTAATGGTATTCGCCGAATTGAAGCAATTACGGGAGAAGTAGCATTACAGCGTATGCAACAAAATTTAGCAATTTTAGATCAAGCTCGTGAGCAATTAAAAGCTCAAGCTAATGATTTAATTCCTGCTAAAATCGATCATCTATTAAGTGAAAATAAAACTTTAACAAAAGAAATTCAAGAATTAAAAGCTAAATTAGCCAGTCATCAAGCAGATAATTTACTTAATCAAGCTAAAGAATTAAATTCTGGTGGTAAATTATTAGTCTTACGTTGTGACAATACCACAACCAAAGCAATGGTAGAACTAATTGATAAATTAAAAGATAAATTGCTAAGTGGCATAATTATTCTTGGTGCAGTAAATGGTGAACGAGTAAATTTAGCTGTTGGTGTTACGAAAGACTTAGTTTCACGTTATAAAGCTGGAGAAATTATTGCTCAATTAGCACCAATTATTGGTGGTAAAGGTGGTGGTCGTCCTGACCTAGCTCAAGCAGGTGGCTCTAATCTTAATCAATTAGATTGTGCTTTAGAACAAGCTCGTCAATTATCCTAAAAATTAATTTACCCATTATTTTGTAAAACCTCGCCCTTTAGGGCGGGGGATTTCAATAGCCTAATTTGATTTTACCTTGAAGAAAAGATTTTACTATGTTATATGTATGTGCGACACCAATTGGTAATTTACACGATATTACTTTACGTGCTCTTGAAATATTAAATAAAGCAGATATTATTTTATGTGAAGATACACGCAATAGTCAAAAGTTATTAAATTTTCATGGAATTAGTCACAAAAGACTAATTGCATTACATGAACATAATGAAAATGAAGTCAGCCAATCGGTGTTAAATTGGTTAGAACAAGATAAAACCATTGTACAAATCAGTGATGCGGGAACCCCAGGAATATCTGATCCTGGAGCGCGTTTATGTAATATACTTTATCAACATGGAATTTATCCACAGCCATTACCAGGTGCATGTGCTTATATAACATTGCTCTCAGTAAGTGGCTTAATTAATCATAGTCATTTATTCTATGGTTTTTTAGCCTCTAAAACTACGCAGCGACAAAAGCAATTACAGCAATGGCAACAAGTTGAATATGCCGTAGCAATTTATGAATCACCCCACCGAATTATTGATTGTATGCAAGATATTATTGCGGTATTAGGCGCTACTCGTCAATTGGTTGTTGGACGTGAATTAACTAAACAATTTGAAACTATTCGCAAGGATAATGCTGGTGATTTATTAAACTGGATGTTAACAGATAGCAATCAACAACGTGGTGAATTTGTTATATTAATTTTACCAGCAATGCTATTAACTAGCTCAACAATAGAAGTAAGTGCAGAGCAAATAAATGCACTAGATTTATTAAGTGAAGAGTTACCCACTAAAAAAGCTGTTAATCTAGTGCATAAATTGTTAGGTGGTAATAAAGATGCTATGTATAATTATTTGATCCAGCGAAAGCCAACTCTACTACAGTAGATATATAAATTAAAGGAATCATTATGAATAATAAACCAGTTATTTTAACAGGGGATCGTCCCACTGGACAACTACATTTAGGTCATTATGTAGGATCTCTAGCTACTCGGGTAGAGTTACAATATACCCATCAAACTTTTATTATGATTGCCGATATGCAGGCACTAACTGATAATGCAGATAATCCGCAGAAAGTCCGCAATAATGTTTTAGAAGTTGCATTAGATTATTTGGCAGTTGGTTTAGATCCACAACACTGTACTTTGTTTATTCAATCAGCATTACCTGAATTAGCTGAATTAACTATGTATTACTTAAATTTAGTTAGTGTTGCTCGATTACAGCGCAATCCCACGGTGAAAAATGAAATGCAGCAAAAAGGCTATGGCGCAGATGTACCAGCAGGATTTTTAATGTATCCAATTAGTCAAGCCGCTGATATTACTGCTTTTAAAGCGCAAATTGTTCCTGTCGGTGAAGACCAATTGCCTGTAATTGAACAAACTAACGAAATTGTACGTAAATTTAATAGTCTTTATGGTGATGTCTTAGTTGAAGCAGAAGGGCGGTTATCCTCACATACTCGTTTAGCTGGACTTGATGGTAAAGCTAAAATGAGTAAATCGCTGGGTAATGCAATTTATTTAGCTGATGATATGGATAGCTTAAAGAAAAAAGTTTTTTCCATGTTTACTGATCCTGAGCATTTACGGGTTGAAGATCCTGGAAAAATAGAAGGTAATATGGTTTTTGCTTATTTAGATGTCTTTGGTGAAGATAAAGCAACTATTGAAGCCATGAAAGATCATTATCAACGTGGTGGTCTAGGAGACATGAAAGTCAAACGCTATTTATTAGATATTTTAGAAGCGAAATTTGCTCCTATTCGCCAACGTCGTGCGAGTTTAGCTGAAGATAAAGCTACAGTTATGCAGATTTTACAACAAGGTTCAGCACAAGCTCGACAAGTAGCGGGACACACTTTGGCTCAAGTACGCAAAGCAATTGGTATAGAATATTTTTAATTTTAAGATAGAAAGGATATATATGATGAAAAAATTATTAACTCTTATTTTAGGTCTAACTGCTTTAAATAGCTATGCAACTATTTATGTTGATGGTAATGTAGGAGCAAACACTACCGATAATAATTTTGCCGTTGGCGTAAATGTTGGAAATATGTTTTCTAAATATTTTGGTCTTGAAGGTGGTTTAACTGGTACTGACAATTATAAACTATTTGATGGTGCCGTAAAAGGTGTAATACCACTAGGTTTAGTTGATCTGTACGGTAAATTAGGTATAGGCATGAATAGTTATAGTAATTATAATGGAAATAATAGCGATAGTTCAGTTGGTTTATTATATGGTGCTGGAGTAGCATTTTCCATTTTACCACATGTACAACTAAAAGTTGAAGATTATACCGTATCTGGACCAAATCCAAATTTCTTAATGTTTGGGGCTAAAGTTAGCTTCTAATATAGATTAATTATTTTTGAAAGAATTTAACTAAATGGATATAGTTTATGAAAATAATAAACTAAATAAGCGATTAAGAGCTAATGTTGGTAAAGCAATTAGTGATTTTAATATGATTGAAGCTAATGATGTAGTTATGGTGTGTTTATCTGGTGGTAAAGATAGTTATGCAATGTTAGATATCTTATTAAGCTTACAACAATCAGCCCCTATCAGTTTTAAGTTAATTGCCGTAAATTTAGACCAAGGACAACCAGGGTTTCCTAAACATATTTTACCTGAATATTTAGCTCAATTAGGTGTTGAATATCGTATTATAGCAGAAGATACTTATTCTACGGTAAAACGAGTAATACCAGAAGGTAAAACTACTTGCGGTTTATGCTCACGCTTACGCCGTGGTATTTTATACCGCGTAGCTAAAGAATTAGGAGCAACTAAAATTGCTTTAGGTCATCATCGTGATGATATTTTAGAAACTTTATTCTTAAATATGTTCTATGGTGGGAAATTAAAAGGAATGCCCGCTAAATTAATTAGCGATGATGGGAATAACATTGTTATTCGTCCACTTGCCTATTGTAAAGAACAAGATTTAATTCGCTATGCTGAAGTTAAGCAATTTCCAATTATTCCCTGTAATTTATGTGGTTCACAACCTAATTTACAACGCCAAGTAATCAAAGAAATGTTACAAGATTGGAATAAACGTTTCCCTGGACGAATTGAAACTATGTTTAGAGCAATGTTAAATGTAATTCCTTCGCATTTAATGGATAACAAATTATATAATTTTACCGATTTAAAAGCAACTGGAATTGCCAATAGCAATGGCGATATTGCTTTTGATAAAGAGGATTTTAATCTTGCAACAGTAATTAATTTTGCTGATTAAACTTCAATTTTTATTTTAAGGGGTGTGTAATATTTATCATGAAAAAATTCTTAATGTTTATTTGTATGCTCTGCTCCATTGCTATACTTAGCAGTTGTGGTGGTTCATCTTCTAGTAATATAACTAATAATTCTGCTAATGTAGAATTTAATCCATCTGATGGTGGTGTAGCAAATGGAGAAAGTGATGTTTCAC